>NZ_JASDDE010000034.1:0-42555 GCF_030407565.1 Pseudoalteromonas sp. APC 3694 | reverse complement strand
AGGTGGCCGTACTGTAGGTGCTGGTGTTGTAGCAACTATCGTAGAGTAATAATTAACGTTTAAGTTAATTGTTAGAAAAAGGTCACTTAGGTGGCCTTTTTTAATGCCTGCAATAAAATAAAGGTTTCAGGTGCAAGGTTTAAGGTTTTAGGTAAAGCAGCTCGGTGTAAATTTAACACTGTCACTTGGGTTGAGTTTTATCGCACTTAGAGGGTAAAGCATGAAGGTTCTACACTTACCTTATGCATTGGTGCTTAGTAGCAACGATCGTTGAGTTCTCAATTATTGTAATGCTGCAGGTTTCAGGTTTTAATGAGTGAAGTTTGGCGTTCCTGTTGTTGTCGTAACGAAGTTTAAAGCAGCATTGATACCGCTGCTTAAAAATTAACGAGGCTATTTTAAGGCTTGTTTATCGTTATTTAAGTTGGAACGTTGTTATAATAGGTAATAATTAAATAGTCAGTAGCGCAGAGAGTCCAATGGAACTTGAACAAGATAGCAATTTAACACTTCCTTTATTTATTCTAGATGAAACACTAAGTACCCGTGACTTAGCGCAGCCTGACTTGGAAATTTCAGTTATCTTAAGTGATGAGCTGCTTACTCAACTATGCCAGAACCCCAGTGCAGACAGTAGTATAGGCATTAGCATTGCAGACTATGAGTTGAATATCATCAATTCAAGCTTTGCTACCATAGCGCATAGCGAGCATGACGCTCAATTAACCATAACACAGGGCCCTCTATTAAGCGCTGTGGTGACTACTGTTGAAAACCTAACATTTGTATCACCACAAATTGATATGATGCCTACGTTCGATTTAGGTGATGAGACAGAATAATGAAAAAAAATATTATAGGTACTTTTGTACTGATTATCTTAAGTGGTTGTGCTTACTTAGGTAATGCACATTACAATGAATTATTCGGTCCTGAGCAAACACAAGATCGTATGGTTGCTCATAATAGCGGTGCTGGGGCTGAGTTTTTACAGCAGGTAAAGCCTGTACTCGATAACCGCTGCGTGGTTTGTCATGGCTGTTATGATGCGCCTTGCCAATTAAAACTCTCTTCTCCTGAAGGTATCGACAGAGGCCTCAGTAAAGAGTTGGTTTACGATGGTACTCGGTTGTTAGCCTCAACGCCGAGCCGATTATTATTTGATGCAACCACGACCGAGCAATGGCGTGATAAAGAATTTAGCCCGGTATTAAACGAGCGAGCACAAACTGAAGAAGCCAATTTAGCGGGTAGTGTGTTATTTAATACGCTGGTATTAAAGCAAAGTTCACCCTTGCCAGAAGATGAAGTATTAGATGAACGTTTTGATTTTTCGCTTAGCCGCAACCAAAGTTGTGCGACGATGGGTGAGTTTGACCAATTAGCAGATGAGCAACCGCATGCGGGTATGCCTTATGGCTTGCCTGGAGTGACTGCTGCTGAATTTCAGCACTTACAAAACTGGATTAAAAAAGGCGGGAAAATGGCGCACATCAAGCCGCCATCAGCTGCTGAGCTTGCGCAAGTAAAAAACTGGGAAGCATTTTTAAATCAAGATGGTTTGAAGTACCAATTATCAGCGCGCTATATTTATGAGCATTGGTTTTTAGCACACATCTATTTTAGTGATGCACAATCACCTAACTTTTTTAAGTTGGTACGCTCAAGTACCCCCCCTGGTGAAGACATTAAGCTAATAAGTTCTCGTCGCCCTTACGATAATCCAAACGTTGAGCGTGTTTATTATCGACTGCTTCACGACCGTTCTACTATTTTATCAAAAACGCATTTACCGCTTAAACTTAATGATGAAAAGTTGGCACGTATTTACCAGCAATTTATTGCGCCAAATTACACTGTATCTAGTTTACCAAGCTATGAGCCTACCCTTGCATCAAACCCGTTTAAAACGTTTGAAGCACTGCCTATAGATGCAAAATATCAATTTATGCTCGATGAAGCTGAGCTAATTATTATGGGCTTTATTAAAGGCCCTGTTTGTCGTGGTCAAATAGCACTCAATGTGATTAATGATCATTTTTGGGTGGCGTTTGCTGATCCTAAAAAGGTAGCGACTCCGGCGGTAGGTAAAATGCTGGTGCAACATGAGGATGCATTAGAGTTGCCCGCAGCAGAGGAAAGTAATGCGTTACCGATTTCTAATTGGGTCAAATACTCGGTTCGCGAAAAACGTTACTTAAAAGCCAAGGTAGAGCTTGCTAATAATCTGTTCAAAAACGGCGAGCATTTAACCACCGACTTATTGTGGAAAGGGGATGGGCACAATCAAAATGCGGCACTGACTATTTTTCGACACTTTGATAGTGCAACTGTAGTTAAAGGCTTTATTGGCCAACAACCTAAAACTATGTGGGTGCTTGATTACGCGCTGTTTGAGCGTATTCATTACTTGTTAGTTGCGGGCTTTGATGTGTATGGCAATATTGGCCATCAATTAATAACGCGCTTATACATGGACTTTTTACGTTTAGAAGGTGAGCACAACTTTTTAGCTTTGTTACCTGAAGCTCAGCGAGAGACAATTAAACAGAGTTGGTATCGAAAATCACCACCTAGTTTGTCGACCTTTTTTGAAAACAATCGTGAGTTTAGTCAACCCAGCGGTATTAACTATCAAACAGATGAACCGCAATCAGAGCTATATGGCTTAATTAAAGAGGCATTAGAGCCCGTTTTAAGTCCTCGTTATGACTATAAAAAAGTACCCGCACCATTAAGTGCGATTAATACCATGCCTGCTAAAGCAGTTAACTTACTGCCACAGCTATCTTATGTGCTAGTGAAAGAGCAGGATGGCCACACAGGCTATACGATTATTCACCATAACGCGCACTATAATATTTCGAGTCTACTAAACGAAGATGGACAGCGCGCTTATGAAGAAGATACAGTGACAATTGTTCCGGGCTTTATTGGTGATTATCCTTCTGCAATTTGGTATTTAAATAACGCCCAACAGGTTTCGGCCTTTGCAGAACAGTTACCGCTAATGCAAGTGGAAGCTGATTATCGCGCTTTAAAGTCTAAGTTTGCGATTCGTCGAACTCACCCGCAATTTTGGCAATACAGCGATATTTTACATCAGGTTGCCCGCCAGTACCGAGGTGTTGAATTTGGCATGTTTGATTATAATCGACTAGAAAATCGTTAGGTACACGCTAAACGGTTACAAGAGCCCAGCTTAACTAGCTGGGTTTTTTATATTTAATAATTTAGTAATTAGTTTGCTAAGCTTAGGCTACAGTTAAAACAAAAAAAGTAACCTAGTGTATGTTCAACATTGTTAAGAGTATTCGCAAACGTTACCGTTGGGCTTTAGTTGCCATTGCCTTGTTGGTCAGCGTATCTGCATTACTGATGCAATACTTCTTTTCAGTGCAAAAATACGATGCAAAAATTATCAATATAGCTGGCAAGCAACGTATGCTTTCGCAAAAAATAGCTTGGCATAGCAATGCATTAATTAATCAAACGGATAATCACGCACAACATCTTCAATCGTTAAAACACTCCCTTGAGTTATTTGAACAAGCCCATGAATATTTACTCACTAAAGATGAACAAGGTGACGCAGTTTATCTAAATACACCTTTATTTGATTTATATTATGCCCCCCAAGCAACTTAGATGCAGAAGTGTTGGCCTTTATAACGCAAGCTAAAAATTTGGTTTCTCAAAAGGAGCCTATTAATTTGGCTTCGTTTTCCGTGAGCGAAGTTGAAGCATTACTTAAAAAATTAGACACTGCGGTGAGCTTATTTGAGCAACAAGCGGTAAAAAAGGTTGATTGGATCGCTAGTATTGAACTGCTTTGTTGGTTTTTTACTCTGGCATTATTGTTTTTAGAACTTAGATTTGTGTTTATGCCAATGGAGAAACGAGTTCTAGAGACCTTACAAAAGTATCAACAACAAAAAGAATTTGCGGAGCAGGTAAGTAATATCAAAGAGCACTTTATTGCACGAGCCAGTCATGAATTTAGAACCCCATTACAGGGGTTAATTACCTCGATCGATGAGCTAAAAATTCCCACTTCACAGCAGGATATACAACGCCAAGCTCGGTATTGCTCGGCGAGGTTGTTGGCGATGTTAGATGAATTACAAGATTTACAAGCGCTGAGTTTAAATCGTTGGTCGTTAAACCCGACCTCTGACAACTTACTAACGACCATAAATAAAGTGTTAGTTGTGTATGAATATGGTTGTACTGAAAAAGGGTTAAAGTTAATCAGAGAGTTGGCAGCGAGCTTAGACTGCGCGGTGATTGTAGATCATGCACGCTTACAACAAATAGTTAATGAGCTACTTAGTAATGCATTAAAGTTTACAGAGCAAGGAGAGGTGAAAGTCATCGCTACGCTCAACAATAACCAACTATCGCTGAGCGTCGAGGACACCGGCTGTGGCTTTGATCACCTTATCGAGCAATTAGAATTAGACAGCACTGAGCAAAGTAACCATTTTCAAGGACTCAGAACAGGCCTTACCCGTGTACAATATATTGTTGATGCCTTAAAGGGCGAGATTCGTTTTGAAAATAATCGTCAGCAAGGGGCATCTGTATTTTTAACATTACCATTAGAGATGGATACTACTTTAAGCAAGTCATCGTCAATTCCTGATAACTTACATTGTTTAGTCGTTGAAGATAACCCACTTAATATGCTGGTACTCACTAAGCTATTAACTGCATTGAACATACACGCTGAATGCGCTGAGAATGGCAAAATAGCGTGTGAAATGGTCGCCAAAAAATCTTATGACGTCATCTTTATGGATTTAAATATGCCGGTTATGGATGGGTTTGAAGCCACTAAAATCTTGCATGATAACGATAAAACACTGTCGATTATTGTGGTTACCGCAAACACCTCTGATAGTGATCTTGCTCGCGCTAAAGCTTGTGGAGCAATAGGTCATATTCATAAACCCATAGATCAGCAAAGCATAATCGCGGCGCTAAACGATGCTTTTCTACCTGAGGTTGATTAAATCTCACTTGCCTAATTATTCCTTATTACGTTAGTTTGAGTTTTTAAGCTCTGTTTTGGGATCTAACGTGCGCTCAATTTTACTACAGCAATTTAGTGGTTATTTATCTACCGATGACAGTGTTCGGTATTATATCGACGATTTAACTTGGCAAGTAAAGCAGGGTGAACATTGGGTCTTACTCGGGGGTAATGGTGCTGGAAAATCAGCACTCGCAGCAGCGTTAATTGGTGAAGCAAAACAACAAAGCGGGCAACGTCATAGTACCTTTAACAAGCTACAATTAGTGTCAAGTGATCTACAAAAGCAGTTACTTAACACGCATCGTAAAAGTGAAAAGCCACAAAAAGTAACAGACATGCTCTTTGCTGAGCCTCAAATAAATAGCGATTTATGCCAACAGTTAATCACCGCTTTTAATTTTGATGCCTTACTTAATCGTGATTTTACTGATTTATCTACTGGCGAAACGCGTAAATTATTATTAATTAAAGCGCTATCTGCTAACAGTGATTTAGTTGTGCTTGATGAACCATTTGATGGCTTAGACTCTGAATCGGTTGGGCAGCTAAACCGCCTATTACAGCAGTTGAGCGCACAAACCTGCTTTGTGTTTGTGCTAAACCGTGTTGACGAAATTCCAGCGTTTGTTGATCACTTTGCTTATGTGAATAATGGTCGTTTACAACATAGCTTGGCAAAACCGTGTGCAGCAAAACGAGCGGATTTATTCAAATTACTTCATTTAGAGCATACATCATTAAGTATTCCCGATGCGCCTGAACACTGCTTTAAATCAGCGACAAACACGCCACTCGTTAAGCTCACTAATGTTCATGTGCGTTACAGCGAACAAACAATTTTTGAAAATTTAAACTGGACGATTAACCAATATCAGCACTGGCAACTCACCGGGAAAAATGGCTCAGGTAAAACCTGTTTATTAAATTTAATTACAGGTGATAACCCTCAATGCTATAACAATGAGATTGAAGTGTTTGGTTTTAAGCGTGGCACAGGGGAGAGTATTTGGGATATAAAACAGCACATTGGTTATATTTCAAATACGCTACATTTGCAGTATCGAGTGAGTATTTCGGCGCTTAATACTATTATTTCAGGGTTTTTCGATAGTATTGGTTTATATCAACAAGCCAGTGAGTTACAAACGCGTTTAGCTAAAGAGTGGTTGGCACTAATTGGTTTAAGTGACAAAACAAATAGCGCTTTTACCCAGCTATCGTATGGCGATCAGCGACTATTACTGATTGTGCGCGCAATGGTTAAACATCCTGCTTTGCTTATTTTAGATGAGCCATGTTTAGGGCTTGATGAGGCAAATCGTCAACGCGTTTTACTGCTGATTGAAAAGGTGTGTGCTGCAAAAACGAGTACCGTTATTTATGTAAACCATCATGCAGCAGATACCATTAAAGGGATTGAACACACCTTAAAAATGGAAGATTTTAAACCGGCTCACTATGGGCAACAAGCTGCTCATAGTGAGACGCTTATATAAGCTTGTTTATAACTGAGTAACCTTAAACCCTTGGTCGCGAAGTTGTTTAATTAAACCATGCTGCTCAACTAAGTGCAGAGCACCTACCGCAATAAACACCTTGCCTTGTTCAAGTTTAGGCGTGAGTTGAGTGACCCAATTATTATTGCGCTCAATCAGCATCACTTGCTCGCTTTGTTGACCGTATTGGCTGTCATCAAAACTGGTGTGGTAATAGCCGGTTAGGGTTTGCATATCGCCCTTTTTCCATGCATCCACTAGGGTGATAAAGTAGGTATTAATATCGCTTAGTTGCTCAAAAGTTTCTGCCATCATGGCATTGCTTAATGACTCTAAGCCATTAAACATCTGTAGTTGTTGCTCTATGGTTTCAAGCTCCGCAATGTTAATACTGTGCTTTTGCGCGTACTCGAGTATTTGCTTATCGATGCCGTTTTTATCTGAATAGCCCGCGTTTTGAAACTCAATTTGCATCATGGTCAACATAACAGCCCAAGGTTTGAAACTGTTGAACATGGCAATATCAATCGATTTTTTAGCAAAGTAGTCTTTGAGGAGTTGATAATTTTTTTCTGAAAGCTCGCTCTGTAGCGTACGCCCGTTAGTAAGCAGCATAAACGGCATAGAACGTTGTTGCATTTGTAATGGTGATAGTTTATTTATATCCACTTCAACAACAACTTGATTACTGTTATCCAGTGCGTGAGTCACTTTTTGTGGTAGCCCTTTCATGCTGGCATCACCCACATGCACGGTGCCAAATAAATACGAGCTAGCGCCTTGTTTTTCTATTTTGAATAGAGCCGGTGCTGCATAGCCATTGACGCTAAAGGCTAAAAGTAATAACACCATAAATAAATGACTAATACGTAATGACACGTTCATAAAATCCTATCCAAGTTTAAGTTGTTTTATAAATACTAACTTAGTTTACTTTATAGGTAACGTAAAAATGCCTTATTAATCAATCAGGCATTTTTCGGTGTTATTGATACCAATTATTGCTGTAGGCCATGTTGCCATAATTAGCCAGCGCACGAGCTTGCTTGATGAGTGCGCTATCGTTATGCTTGGGGTGTAACTGCTTATTTTTATAAATATAGGTGGTTGCTGGTTTATCTGGCTGCAAAATAACAACGTTATCATTTTGCATGTAAGCAAAGTTTTTATCGTACTGCATCATTGCACGCTGCTTATTTTTGGCCACGGGGCGAGTGAGATCGTGACCAATCATTGGGTGTTCACCGCTGGCGCCAATAAGCGACAGTAAGGTGGTAGGAATATCCAGCTGACTGGCTAATTGATGATCGCGTTTGGGCTTAATACCGTTTCCAAAAATAACCGCAGGAATTCTAAAGTGATCAATAGGTATAAGGCTGGAACCAGACACGCGTGAGTCGTGATCAGCAATCACTATAAACACAGTATCGTCCCAGTAAGATGATTTTTTCGCCTTTTCAATGAATGTGCCTAGGGCATAATCTGCATATTTAGCTGCGTTATTACGGCTTTGCTTTGGTTGCTCAAACAGGGCTATTTTACCGTCCGGAAATTCATAAGGGCTATGATTAGAACTACTAAAAATCAGACTAAAAAATGGCTTTTGCTGTTGCTGTAATTTATTCAGCTCTTTATCTGCTTGAGTAAATAAATCTTCGTCAGATGCGCCCCATGAACCATTAAAGTTAATGTTAGCGAAGCTTTCACTATCAACAATATCACTAAAGCCGTTACCCAAAAAGAAGCTACGCATGTTGTCAAAGTGACTTTCTCCACCATAAATAAACTGAGTATGGTAGTCCTGCTTTGCTAAAAAACTAGCCAAGGTAAAAAAGTCACGTTGTGATTTATCGAGTTTTACAACCGCGCGTGAGGGAGTCGGTGTAAAACCGGTTATAACTGCTTCAATACCGCGTACAGAGCGAGTGCCGGTAGCGTATAAGTTATCAAATCCCCAGCCCTGTTGATAAAGTGCATCTATATTAGGCGTTAAGGGTAAGCCACCTAAGGTACCTACATAACGAGCGCCCAAGCTTTCTTGCAGAATAATAACCAGGTTTTTCTTTTTACCTTGGTAGCTTGCCTGATGAAAAGTGCGGGTAGGGGCATTTGGATTATTAAATATTGCTTGAGGATTTTGCATGGTACTGCGTACTATGGCGAGTAACTCCTCTTGAGGGACCTTGCCATAATATGCCTGACTTGATTGCTCATTGGAGAGCTGTTTTAACGCAAATGCTACGCTATATGATGAATTAAGCGTGAGGTCATTCAGCAAGTGGTCGGTCGAAAATGCCACCATAGCGGGGTTTAATGGACGATGGCCTAATGAATTTCGAGCGCCTAACAGTGTTAGGCTACATATAATAACAGCTAATAGTGATAGTTTTATTGCCCCTAGGGACGAGCGGTTTTGCCATTGCTGAGTAAGAATTTTGTTAGCAAATTTAATGGTGAAAACGAGCGCTAAAACAGCGAAGAGGACTTCGAGTTTGTAACCTGAAAAAATCATTTTAGAGACTTCTTTAGGATAAATAAGGTATTCAATAAATAGGCGATTAGGGCGTAAGTCGTATTCGTTAATAAACGTGGGTGTAATAACCTCAAAAAACACTAACATTGCAGCCATTATTACTAAATACCACTTTACGACTCCTCGAATATAAGCAGTTAATTTGAGAGCATGTGCTGTAAGTGTTAGTAACAAAGCGGGGGTTATGATGTAGCATAATGTTGCTATATCAACACGTAAACCGCCTACAAAAACAAAGTGCCAGGCGCCTTCGGTAAATACACGGCCACTTTGCCACAAACTTAAACCTAATCGCGCAAAAGTTAGCAAGCATAGGAGTGCGAAAAAAAATACCGCTAAAACCCACAATGGCCCCAGTACTTTTTTAGTGCTACTGATTAAGTCCATAGCACAGACCACCAAACTAAAATAGCAATAAGCATGGCGATAAAGACACTGGCGGATGCAATATCTTTAGCTAGGCCTGATAGTTCATGATATTCGCTACCGATGCGATCAACCACCACTTCGACTGCGGTATTGACCAACTCAGCAAATAACACAAACAATAAGCTGGCAATCAATATTAATTTGCTACTTAAAGTAATTTCTTGCAAGTAGGCAAATACGCCTAGCAAACTAAATAAAACCAACTCTTGCTGAAAAGCAGCCTCAAATCGGCTCATCCATTTTAGGCCATTAAATGTATGGCTTAAGGTAAAAATTAGGCGCATTAGGCCTTGGCGTTTTATAACGGTTTTATTATTCATATTTTAGTTTCGTTATGGTTAATCGTTTGACATGACGCGAGTAAATCTTCAGAGGTTTGGTAGGTTTTACTCGCAACACCGGTTAAGCTTAAAAGGGTATGAAAAATAGCATCGTGTGATTGCGCTAAAGTGCTATTTAAGTTGTTTAGACACTTGGCTGTAATGCGCTGATTATGCTCATCAGCCCAGATGTAAAGAGGCACATGGGTTTGAGCTGTTGGTGCAAATGCATAGGGAAAGCCATGTAAGTATGCGCCATTTTCACCGAGCGACTCGCCATGGTCTGACACATACAGTAACTGCTTATCAATATTAGCTGGCAGTGCCTTTAACTGTTCAATAACTTGAGCGTTGATAAAATCACTATAAGCAATTGTATTATCGTAGGTGTTAACCAGTTCTTCAGCGCTACAGTTTTGAATATCGCTGCGGTCGCAGGTAGGACTAAACTGTTTAAATTTTTCAGGGTAGCGCTTAAAGTAAGTAGGGCCATGTGAACCCATCATATGCAGCACTATAACCGTATTAGCCTGACTCAAATTGGCAAGCTTGTGCTTTAGTGGGGCTAGTAACGCTTCATCAAAACAGTATTTACCATCACATAGTTCGGATGCTTTGGTATCAATACTAATGGTAGGTACGCGCGTGCAGACGTTTTTACAGCCACTATTATTATCAACCCACAACACATCTGCGCCTGCTTGTTGTATCAAATCAATCACGTTTTGCTGATTATCACTGTCTAAACGAGAAAAATTGGCATGAGTTTGCAGTGAAAACATACACGGTACTGACACTGCCGTGGCCGTGCCACACGACGATACGTTATCAAAATAAGTGACATTATGTTTTTGCGTGTATTGGTTGGTATTACGCTCATAGCCTTGGTAGGCAAAATTTTCAGCTCGTGCGGTTTCACCTACCACTATGACAGTAACTCGTGTTGTACTTGGTGATGCTAAAGTTGGCGTGGTATCAATATTTTTAAATTCAATATCGCTATAAAGTAACTGGTCACGGGCGTATTTGTAGCCACTAGAGAGATATTGAAATGGAATAATTTCTTTTTTAAGAATACGGTTATTACGACCCGTTGCCGCGTAATCGGCGTAAAAGTTAACGACCACTAATGCAATGAGTGCAAAGCTTGCTAAAAGCAGTTTAAGACGGCTAATAACTTCTTTGTACGGGCGGGCGCAGTTTATTTTTATTCTACTCAGAATAAAGACAGGTAATGCGGCAAAAAGCAGTAAAAAGCCAACAAGTTGCAGGTTTAAATAACTTAACGCTTCACTAGAGTCTGTTTCTACGGTGTTTTGTATCATGGAATAATCAAACACCACACCATAGTTCAATGAGCCATATAACGCCGCACTCGAGAGCACTAGCAGCAAGTAGTTAATGGGTTTTAGTATTCCCCGAATAGAAACCACTGAAAAGAATATGATTAGCAAACAAATCAGTAGTAACGGCACAGAAATCAAAAATAGCCATGAAAATGTGTGCAACGAGGTAATAGCGCTAAACGCACCATGCATAAATGGAATATTAATAACTAAGCCGTAATAACAAGCCATAAAAATAATGAATGCATTAGCACTGCAATTAAAATAAAAGCGTTTTTTAGTATTTTCTTGCGGTTGCTTACTGAGTTTGAAAGTTGGGTTCATAACACGCCTCTTTTTCGTGAACGTTGTTATGCTAGGCTGCCAGACTTAAGAAACTCTTAAGAAATCGATTTATTTTAATTTTGTTAGATAAAAATGAGGTGGCTTACTAAAAATTAATCAAACCAGAATTCAGTGTTATAAGAATAGTGAATTTCCTGAGTTGAAATGAAGGGATAAAAAATCTATTTAACCTGGTTTAATTGAATTTTAAAACCTGAGTAAGCGTGTTTTTATAATTATTTTGAATTGAATTTGGTGTTGACTTACCGCCCTGAGCGCGGTACTAATATAAAAAGACAGCGAAACAAGATGTTCGCAATGACTAAATCTTAAATGGTACTGAATTTTATGCTTAAAAATGCACTTAACCTAGTCCTGATTATTATCGTGGTGATTATTCCCGCGAGGGCTTCGTAGTGCTTTAAAAAACTAAGCATTGAAAAGCCCTCCGCACTTAACCGTCCGGGGGGCTTTTTAGTTTTAGAGTTAAATTTTTAATGGGTTGTCACACAGGAATGAGGATTTACTAATGACAGGCGCAGAACTAACAATAGATTTACTCGCCAAACACGGCGTAGATGAAGTATTTGGCTACCCAGGTGGTGCTATTATGCCCATTTACGATGCCTTGTATGGTGCGCCTGTAAAACATTACCTTACTCGTCATGAGCAAGGTGCAGGGTTTGCCGCCGTGGGCTATGCACGCAGTACTGGACGTTTAGGTGTGTGCTTGGCAACATCAGGCCCTGGAGCTACTAATTTAATTACCGCATTGGCAGATGCCATGATGGACTCAGTGCCTTTACTTGCTATTACAGGGCAAGTACCAACCGCCGCTATTGGCTCTGATGCTTTTCAGGAAATTGACGTGCTTGGCATGTCGCTTTCGTGTACTAAACACAGTTACATGGTTGAGCGAGCAGAAGATTTAGCCGAAATATTACAAGAAGCGATGCATTTAGCACAAAGCGGCCGCCCAGGCCCCGTTTTAGTTGATATCCCCAAAGACATTCAAATGGCGCAGGTGCCTTTTAAACCTTGGTTAGCGGCAGATGAATACTTACCGCAACTTAATTTAAACCAAGTTGCTATCGCCAATCAATTACTCAGTGAAGCCAAGCAACCCGTAGCGTATGTTGGTGGGGGCGTTCATGCCGCTGATGCGCAAAATGAATTAATGCAATTTTTAAATAAAACGCAAATGCCTGCGGTTTCAACCCTTAAAGCATTGGGCAGTGTATTACCTGATTACGAATATGATTTAGGCATGCTAGGTATGCATGGTGGTCAAGCCGCTAATTTAGCGGTGCAAGAATGTGATGTATTAGTGTGTATTGGTGCTCGCTTTGATGACCGTGTAACAGGCAACTTAGCTAAGTTTGCTGCAAAAGCAAACGTGATTCATTTAGACATAGATGCAGCCGAGGTCGGTAAGCGTAAACCCGCAAAGGCTTCTTTAATTGCTGATTTAAAAACCTCACTTCCCGCCCTTGAGTGCGTCGTTACGCCAAAAGCGTGGTGCGATCATAATAAACAAATGATGGTTAAGCATGCATGGCGCTACGACTATCCTGGTGAAAAAGTATTTGCCCCTTATTTACTTAATCAACTAAGCCAGCGTATGCCAAGCACCAGTGTTGTTTGCTGCGATGTGGGTCAGCACCAAATGTGGGTTGCGCAGCATATGAAATTTAACCATCCATGCAACCACTTAAGCAGTGGCGGTGCAGGCACCATGGGATTTGGTTTACCTGCGGCAATCGGCGCACAAATAGCGAGAAAAGATGACTTTGTGATCACCGTATCAGGTGATGGCTCAATCATGATGAATATCCAAGAGCTTGCCACTATTCGTCGTAATAATTTACCAGTAAAAATACTGATACTTGATAACCAGCGTTTAGGCATGGTTCGCCAATGGCAGGAGCTATTTTTTGAAGGGCGTTACAGCGAAACTAACCTGTCAGACAACCCTGATTTTGTCCAACTTGCTGCTGTGTTTGGTATTCCTGGACAAACGATTACCCACGCTAACCAAGTAGATGATGCAATTACAGCCTTATTAAATAGCGATGGGCCTTACATTGTTCATGCTTGTATTGATGATAAAGAAAACGTATGGCCACTTGTTCCACCTGGGGCTGCTAACGATGAAATGATGACGGAGAAAGCACAATGAAACACAGTTTAACTATTGCCTTAAAAAGCCAAAGTGTCGCAATCGAGCGCTTTTTACGTGTCGTGCGTCATCGTGGTTTTGATTTAACTCACTTGCAGCTCAATATGGACGATGGCCAATATAATATGGCCATGACGGTTGATAGCGATAAACCAATTTATTTGCTTACCAGTCAACTAAATAAATTGGTTGATGTGAAACATGTCACGCTGCAAAGCTTACAGCAACAAGCTGTATAACAAAAAATTTAACAGATTTTACGAGTAACTGTTCACGTGGTTACTCATCAATTTTAAGAATGAGGAATGCCCGCATTTATTGCGGCAAATACTGAGGTAACTATGGCTAAATTAAGAAGTGCAACGACTACTGAAGGACGTAAACGCGCAGGCGCAAGAGCATTATGGCGTGCAACAGGCATGACCGACACCGACTTTGGTAAACCAATTATTGCTGTGGTTAACTCATTTACACAATTTGTGCCGGGGCATGTGCATCTTAATCAGCTTAGTGAACTAATGGCTGAAACCATCACCCAAGCGGGCGGTGTTCCAAAAGAATTTAATACCATCGCCATAGATGACGGTATTGCCATGGGGCACGGCGGTATGCTTTATTCACTGCCATCGCGCGATTTAATAGCCGACTCGGTAGAGTACATGGTCAATGGCCATTGTGCTGATGCGATGATTTGTATCTCAAACTGCGACAAAATCACCCCTGGGATGATGTTAGCGGCGCTGCGTTTAAATATACCGGTTATTTTTGTATCGGGTGGCCCTATGGAAGCGGGTAAAACTAAATTAGCCAATATCGATATTAAACTCGATTTAGTAGATGCCATGGTTAAAGGTGCCGATGAATCGGTAAGTGATGCCGACTCAGAGCAAGTTGAACGCTCTGCATGCCCTACCTGTGGGTCGTGTTCAGGGATGTTTACTGCCAACTCAATGAACTGTTTATTAGAAGCAATAGGCCTTGCGCTGCCGGGTAACGGTACCACGCTTGCGACCCACAAAGACCGTAAACAATTGTATGTTGAAGCAGGTGCTCGCATCGTTGATTTATGCCGCGAGTATTACCAAAAAGATAACCAAGACGTACTGCCTCGTGCCATCGCTAATAAAACCGCATTTATGAACTCTATGGTGGTTGATATTGCCATGGGCGGCTCATCAAATACGGTATTACATTTACTCGCAGCGGCACAGGAAGCTGGCGTTGATTTTGATATGTCACACATTGATGAACTTTCACGTAAAACCCCGTTTTTATGTAAAGTTGCCCCAGCTACCGCGCAATACCATATTGAAGACGTACACCGCGCTGGTGGCATGATGGCCATAGTACGCGAGCTTGGTAAAGCCGGCTTGGTTGATTTATCGGTTAATCATGTTGCCGGCATGACCATGGGTGAGCTGGTAAAAAAATGGGATGCAACGGATCCTAATAACGAAGTGGCGCGAAAGTTTTACCGCGCGGGTCCCGCTGGTATTCGCACTACTAAAGCCATGAGCCAAGATTGTCGTTGGGACGAAGGGGATAATGACCGTGAACATGGTTGTATTCGCAGTGTTGAACATGCATTTCGTCAAGATGGCGGCCTCGCGGTACTTTCAGGTAATTTAGCGGTTGATGGCTGTATTGTTAAAAGTGCCGGCGTTGTCGATGAAATGCTGCACTTTGAAGGCACTGCTGTTGTTTATGAGTCTCAAGATGACTCTGTAGAAGGGATTTTAAATGGTGAAGTAAAAGCCGGCGATGTAGTTGTAATTCGTTACGAAGGCCCTAAAGGCGGCCCAGGCATGCAAGAAATGCTATACCCAACCAGCTACTTAAAATCAAAAGGCTTGGCTGAAAAATGTGCCTTGATCACCGATGGTCGCTTCTCGGGTGGTACGTCAGGTTTATCAATTGGTCATGTGTCTCCCGAGGCAGCCAGCGGTGGCGCGATAGCTTATGTTGAAAATGGCGATAAAATTATCATCGATATCGCTACTCGAGAAATCACTTTAGCATTAAGCGATGAGGAACTCGAAGCTCGCAGGCAAAAACAATTGGCTCGTGGTAAACAAGCTTATAAGCCGCTTAACCGCGATCGTTATGTGTCATCTGCGCTTAAAGCGTATGCGCTACTAGCAACCAGTGCCGATAAAGGTGCGGTGCGTGATTTAGCCAAACTGGAGGAGCTTAGTTAGGTATGGTTTCTCAAGAACTCGATTATTTTCGCGCTATTATCCAAGCCAATATGGAGCCTTTAGCTAAGGTGACTGAGGTGAGTGAAATGGCCGAATTGAGTGCACGATTAGGTAATCATGTTTGGTTAAAGCGTGAAGATCAGCAACCGGTGTACTCGTTTAAATTACGCGGTGCTTTTAATAAATTAAATAAGCTGCCAAAGGGCTCGGTCGTGATAACCGCATCGGCAGGCAATCATGCTCAAGGGGTGGCGCTGAGTGCTTCACACCTAGGGCATAAAGCCACCATTGTTATGCCCGTAACGACGCCTGAAATTAAGGTTAATGCGGTAAGGGCATTGGGCGGGGAAGTCGTGTTACATGGTCATCAATTTGATGCCGCAAAGGCGTATGCGCTTGAATTAACTGAGCAGCGAAACGGCGTATTTGTCCCTCCATTTGATGACCCCGATGTCATTGTTGGTCAAGGCACAGTTGCCCGTGAACTAATGCAACAGCTGAACGACTTAGACGTGGTATTTATTCCTGTTGGCGGCGGCGGATTGTTGGCGGGTATGGCGGTGTACATTAAATCGCTGCGCCCAGATATCAAAGTGATTGGAGTCGAGGCTAATGAAAGTGCTTGTTTAAAAGCTGCCATGGAAGCGGGAGAGCCTGTAGAGCTAGAAAGAGTAGGAAGCTTTGCCGATGGTGTTGCCGTAAAAATAATTGGTAGCGAAACATTTAGACTGGCGCAAAAGTTTTGCGATGAAGTGGTGACCGTATCAGATGATGAAATATGTGCTGCCATGCAAGATATTTTTGTATCAACCCGTGCTATTGCCGAACCTTCAGGCGCACTTGCAACCGCAGGGCTTAAAAAATGGTCTCAGCAGTCGGGTTTAAAGGGGTTAAACTTAGCGGCTATTTTGTCTGGTGCTAATTTAAATTTTGATCGCTTACGCTATGTAGCTGAACGAACTGCATTAGGTGAGAAGAACGAAGCATTATTAGCGGTAACAATTGATGAAAAACGCGGTAGCTTTAAACAATTTTGTGCCTCACTCGGTGGGCGCGCTATTACCGAATTTAACTACCGATATGCAGGGCCTGGCGAGGCGCAAATTTTTGTTGGTATTGCACTGCGCCAAGGATTAGCAGAACTTGAGGAGCTTAAACAAAGCCTGACCGATAATGGCTATTCGTTTTGCGACTTGTCAGATAATGAATTAGCAAAACTTCATGTACGGTATATGGTTGGTGGTAAAGCGCCAGAGCAGCTACATGAACGCTTACTGCGGTTTGAGTTTCCAGAGTACCCAGGTGCATTAGCGCGCTTTTTAGATACACTGGGTAGTAATTGGAATATCACTTTATTTCACTACCGTAATCATGGCGGTTCAACGGGTAATGTATTGGCAGGTTTTGCTATTGAACCAAGTCAATATGAGATGTTTAATGAGCACTTAAACCGCCTAGGTTACAGTGTTCAAGACGAAACCCATAACCCGTGTTTCACCCAGTTTTTAACCACACAACCTCAAGCAGAAAAGCTTGAAAAGCTCGCCTTAGCATAATCCTATTTTAAGCAGGCATCTTCTGTGGATGCTTGCTTTATCAGCTGCTTTACATATAGTTACGTTAATCACTACGTTTTTTGGAAACTCTCTTTGTTACTTAAAGGAATGATAATTAGCGCCTGCCTTTTTTGTAGCCAGTTAATGGCGCAGGAATCAGTCACACTACAATTAAAGTGGACACATCAATTTCAATTTGCGGGTTATTATATGGCTCAGCAAAAAGGGTATTATGATGAGGCCGGTTTAGACGTCACTATTGTGCCTGCAGATCAAAAACGACCAAATAGTTTTGGCGCGGTAGAGCGTGGTGAAGCCCAGTTTGGGGTTGCGCATTCTGGTATTTTACAGCAGCGTATTGCAGGTAAACCCTTTGTAGCCATGGCTGCCATATTACAGTTTTCTCCTTATTGCTGGATGGTCAAAGAAAGCTCTGATATTTTTCATGCCCGTGATTTTGTCAATAAACGTGTAAGTGAAGTGAGTAAAGAGAGCAATTCTGAGTTGTTAACTATGCTCAAGCGCAGCGGTATAAATATCGAAAAGTTGGCTATATACAAAGGCGATAAATTACAAAAAGCATGGATGGAAAATAAAATAGATGCCATCGAAGTCTATGTTACCGACTTACCTTATTATATGGATCAGCAAGGTATTGCTCATCGACTTATATGTCCACAACGTTATGGTATGGACGTATACGCTGATATTTTATTTACCAGTGATAACATGATTAAGTACCACCCCGATACGGTAGAAAAGTTTTACCAAGCGAGTTTAAAAGGGTGGCGCTATGCGGTAATGAATATGGATGAAGCCATCGCCATTACTCAGCAGTTTTATGCCCCTGAGCGTAGTTTTCATCAATTAGCTTATGAGGCCGAAGTGCTAAAAAACTATATTGCGCCACCAAGCACCAATGTGGGTAATATGTCGATGGCCAAATGGCGTTTAATTGCTGATTTATATGAGATTGACCAAACAAAGTTTGACGAAGTAAAAGCCGATTTTATTTATAAATATAAAAAACAAGAAACGTTGCAGCTTTCTTGGATGCTGATTGCGGCCATTATTATTAGTATTATTTCTATTCCCCTTTATTTACGGTTAATGTTCAAAGCACGCTAATGGCTAATTTAACCAATAGAAAAGGTGGGAAAGTTAAGTAATCCCCTTGCTCTGCGAGGTTAAAAAAATAACCGCTTAATTAGGCGTGAGTGTACTGGTATAATTTATTGCCTTTTTAATATTTTAAGCTGTTATGACCTTAACTGAGCAATTTACTGCCCTCGATTCGTTACTGATGAATACGCGCTCGTATTGGCAATGTACTGCGTTTGATTTTGACTGTTTACCGTGGCCTGAATTACACGACCCCCTAACTGCTTTAACTGATCAGGACGTTGCTGAGTTAGATACTGATCAAGCGCAACTTTATCAGTTTTTTTCACCTTACATACCCGGTATTGAGCAATTAAGCCGATTAGCTTCACTCCCTGTCATAACAAGCAGTCGAACGGATTATCCGTTTTGGATTAGTAACGGTATTAAAGGACGAAAGTTTACACAGCTACAAGACTTTGTTGGTGCGCTACCTGCCAATGATCAGCCTATTTTAGAGTGGTGTGCAGGCAAAGGCCATTTAGGACGAATGTTAGCTTTTAATGGTGCGCCGAGCGTGCACAGTATTGAGCTACAATCTCACTTATGTGAGCAAGGACAAAAAAGTGCGCAGCAACAGGGGCTTGCTATGCAATTTAGCCAAGCTGATGTACTCACAGATAACACTCAGGATTTTTTTAACCCACAAACCCATGCCGTTGCTTTACATGCCTGCGGTGCGTTACATCAAACTTTTATGCATCAAGCCAGTGCGGCCAAAGTAACACAAATTAGTTTTTCACCTTGTTGCTATCACTTGTTTACCGAGAATAATTATCAAGCAATGAGCGAACAGGCGAAGCGAAGTGCGCTTAATTTAACTCATCGAGATTTAAAACTCGCCTTGCAAGAAACCGTCACAGCTCCATCGCGAGTGGGCAAAGTACGAAAAACAGAAGTTGAGTGGCGACTCGGGTTTGATGCTTTAAGAAAGTCACTCACCGGTGAGTCGGCGTATGTTAGTGTGCCCTCAGTGAATAAAGCAATATTTTCAGATTCGTTTGAATCATTTTGTAAGTGGGCGGCAGATAAAAAAGCCTTAAAACTGCCAAAAGATATTGATTACAATAAATTTTTATTGATTGGGCAGGCGCGAAAAAAGATAACCGAGCGAGTTGAACTGGTTCGACATGTGTTTAGAAGAGCAATAGAAGTTTGGCTTGTGCTCGATCGTGCTTTATATTTGCAACAGCAAGGCTATAACGTCAGTGTTAGTACATTTTGTGAGAAGCAATTAACACCCCGTAATATTTTAATTTTAGCCAGTTTAACGCCCTCGACCTAAAAGAGATGTAATGAGAAATTTAAATAACCTACTAGAAAATAATAAACGCTGGGCATCTAGAACGAGCGAAGCTAATCCCGAATTTTTTAAAGTTTTATCGATGCAACAAAATCCAGAGTATTTATGGATTGGTTGTTCTGACTCACGAGTTCCTGCTAATCAAATTGTTGATTTATTACCAGGTGAATTGTTTGTGCATCGTAATGTTGCCAACGTGGTAGTGCACACAGATCATAATTGCTTATCGGTTATGCAGTATGCGGTTGAAGTATTAAAAGTTAAACATATTATGGTTGTTGGCCACTACGGTTGTGGTGGTGTACAAGCGGTATTAAACGAAGACCGCTTTGGCTTTATTGATAACTGGCTACGCCATGTTGGTGATGTAAAAGAAAAGCATTTAGAGCAACTTAATGCTCTACCAGAAAAACAGCGTCTTGATCGTTTAATTGAGCTTAATGTAATTGAGCAAGTGCGTAACGTATCGCGCACTAGCATTGTTCAAGATGCTTGGTTACGAGGTCAAGAGCTCACAGTGCATGGCTGGGTATATGGATTAGAAAACGGTCACCTGCATGATTTAGAGTCGGTAGTTAGCTGCGCTGAAGAAGAATGCACTAGCTATAAAAAGGCAGTACACCATGTACTGAACAAGTCAGCGGGTAGTCACGCTTAATATGGCTAAAACGGCGTTAATAATCGGCAGTACCGGCTTAGTGGGCAGCCAGTTATTACAACAGCTGTTAGCATCTCCTTGCTATACGAAAGTAGTGAGCTTATCGCGCCGCCAATTAGACTTTTCTCATCCTAAATTAACTAGCCATGTTATTGATTTTGAGAACCTGACACATTACGTTGAGTTATTCAAAGGTGACGTGTTTTTTTCCTGCTTAGGCACCACGCTAAAGCAAGCTGGAAGCGCAGCAGCACAGCGTAAAGTTGATTTTGAATACCAATTTATTTGTGCGCAAATGGCGGCCAATAACGGTGTTCCTCATTATTGTTTGGTGTCATCAAGTGGCGCAAATGCGCATAGCATGAGCCGTTACCTAAAAATCAAAGGGGAACTTGAGCAGCAGGTAAAGCAGCTTGGTTTTTCGCGCTTGAGTATATTGCAACCGTCTTTGTTAGTCGGCGAGCGATCAGAGCTTAGAATTGCAGAAAAGTTAGGTGAGGTGGTACTGCCACTGTTAACGCGTTTTGGCATCTTCAAACGGTATAGACCAATAACCGGTGAGCAAGTAGCTAATAAATTGCTAAGGGTGAGCATAGAGCAGCAACAAGCAACGGGTTACTATGTGCTCGACGAGCTATTTGAATAACTGAGTGATTAGCGCCATAAAGCAGGTTCGTCTATGGCGTTATATTTATTATTCTGCGTCTGTTTTTGCCGATAATTGCTGTTCAAGTATCGCTACTTTTGCTTCTAATTCAGTCAGCTTTTCACGGGTGCGGATCAGCACTTGGCTTTGAATATCAAACTCTTCACGGCTTACAAAGTCCATTTCGGCAAGCTTATTTTGTAACACTTGCTTGGTTTTGCCTTCAAGTGTATCAGCCAGGTTTTTTACACCTTGTGGCATGTTATTAGTGATCTGTTTCGCAATTTCTTCAAGTTTTGCTGGGTTAATCATAGTCGTCCCTTGCCTGTTGCCTAAAATGATAATAACTAATATTACCTTATTGGCTAGGCGTATTGTAGTGATTACGTTAAAATTGCCCGTCTTTTTGCAACCAGCTGGTCGTTATGAAACTCAATCCTAAACAAGATGAAGCGGTAAAGTACATTAGTGGTCCTTGCTTAGTATTAGCCGGCGCAGGCTCGGGTAAAACACGAGTTATCACCAACAAAATTGCTTACTTAGTACAGAAGTGTGAGTATCAAGCGCGTAATATTGCGGCGGTTACCTTTACCAATAAAGCGGCTAAAGAAATGCGCGAGCGGGTTTTGCAAACCTTAGGAAAGCAAGAGTCTAAAGGTTTATGGGTCTCTACATTTCATACACTCGGGCTTGAAATCATCAAAAAAGAGTTAAAAACACTGGGTTTTAAGCCTGGTTTTTCGCTGTTTGACGACCAAGATACGAATCAATTACTTGCTGATTTAACCGAAGATGAGCTTAAAAAAGACAAAGACTTACTTAATCTACTTAAAATGCAAATTGGTAGCTGGAAGAATGAACTCATTTTACCAGAGCAAGCTATTCGCGAAGCCAGAGAGCCACAAAAAGCCTTGTTCGCTCAATTGTACGCACGCTATCAAAACCAACTTCGCGCTTATAATGCACTCGACTTTGATGATTTAATTATGATCCCCACGCTGCTTTTAAGCAGTAACGCCACTTCACGTGAACGTTGGCAGCAGCGTTTTCGGTATTTACTGGTGGATGAATACCAAGATACTAATACCAGCCAATACCAATTAGTAAAATTGCTGGTTGGTGAACGTGCACGCTTTACTGTGGTAGGAGATGACGATCAGTCAATTTACTCTTGGCGTGGTGCTCGCCCACAAAACTTGGTGCTATTAAGTAAAGACTATCCAGGATTAAGATTAATAAAACTAGAGCAAAATTACCGTAGTGCAGGGCGCATTCTTAAAGCGGCTAATATATTAATTGCAAATAACCCCCATGAGTTTGAAAAAAAGCTCTTTAGTGAACTTGGCTATGGTGAGCAAATTAAAGTCATTGGTTGTCGCGATGAAGAGCATGAGTCTGAGCGTGTGGTTGCAGAGATTATTTCTCATAAGTTTATGAAGCGCACCAGCTATAAAGATTACGCGATTTTGTACCGGGGTAATCACCAAGCGCGTGGTTTTGAAAAGTCGTTAATGAGTAACCGTATACCTTATAAAATTAGCGGCGGGATGTCGTTTTTTTCACGTTCTGAAATTAAAGATATCATGGCTTACTTACGTCTTTTAGTGAACCAAGATGATGACAATGCCTTTTTAAGAATCGTGAATACGCCACGGCGTGAAATAGGCACGGTGACGCTTGAAAAACTAGGCACCTTAGCCAATGAAAAACATCAAAGCTTGTTTGCCACCTGTTTTGATAACGACTTAGGATACAGACTAAAAGGACGTGGTTTTAATGCGTTAGCTGGGTTTGCCCGTTGGGTGGTTGAGCTGTCGGATAACGCAGTACGCAGCGATACCTTAGAAGCGGTCAAAGATTTAGTGCGAAATATTAATTATGAAGCCTATTTATATGAATCATCACCGAGTGCCAAAGCCGCCGAAATGCGGATGAAA
Organism: Pseudoalteromonas sp. APC 3694; assembly: GCF_030407565.1. Classification (NCBI taxonomy): domain Bacteria; kingdom Pseudomonadati; phylum Pseudomonadota; class Gammaproteobacteria; order Alteromonadales; family Pseudoalteromonadaceae; genus Pseudoalteromonas; species Pseudoalteromonas sp. APC 3694. Next base: position 19,431 of record NZ_JASDDE010000034.1, on the reverse strand, counting down.
AATGTCTCGGAGCTGTACCGTTGGATCACCGATATGCTGACTGGCGATGCCGATAATCCGCCAATGACGTTAGCTGAAGTGGTTAGTAAATTGACCCTGCGCGATATGCTAGAGCGTAACGAGGAAGAAGATGAAGCAGATGCAGTACAATTACTTACGCTGCATGCTTCAAAGGGACTCGAGTACCCTTATGTATTTATGGTAGGCATGGAAGAGGGGCTATTACCACACCAAGTAAGCATTGATGAGGATAATGTAGACGAAGAGCGCCGCCTTGCCTATGTAGGTATTACCCGCGCGCAGCAAGAGCTAACCTTAACGTATGCTAAAATTCGTCGTCAATTTGGTGAAACATCACAAACAGAGCTCAGTCGATTTGTGCAAGAGTTACCCCAAGATGACTTAGCCTTTGAAAACAAAAAAGCGCCTAACACCCAAGCTGAACGCATGGAAAAAGGCCAAGCTCGGGTTGCAAATTTAAGAGCAATGCTGAAAAAGCCACAATAAGGTGTGTTTAGCGCTATTTTAATTCTGAGTTTTTAAGTGTAGCTGGTATAGCGCTGGTTAGTGGGTGCTGTTTAGCAACGAATAGGTTTATGCCGTGTTTATCTAAAAGAGCTCTAAAGTTTAATATTGATGGGCCTTTAGCTATCACTTTTATCTGTTTAAGCTTAGTAATAGCCAACACCCCCTGCAACTGTAAATCGTAGCTTTCTTGTTGTAATACTCGTTTACTGAAGGTGGAGCTAAGGAGTAAATAATCACACTCTATTTCAGTCACCAAATTAAGCTCGCATTTGTCTTTTGCGAAATTGTTTAAGCCAATCGAATGACCGAGTTTTTTAAGCTGTTTTAAGTTCTCTAATTGCTGTGCGCTGGCATAACGCAGCTCCTGCTCATCAAACAACAAGCAAAGCTGTTCATTGTTTACCGGTTGTTTTAGTGTCGCTTTTAGTAAAGAAAATTTATGCTCTTCTAACAGTAAACTGGAGCAAGGCAATAGCGCAACGGCTATCTCTGCATTTTGTGCTTGTTGGTAAGCTTGTTGGATGAGTTGTAGTTCAACTTTGGTATGTTGTTCTTTATCACTTGCAAATTTCTTTAAAATATCAAAACTAGTAAAGCCAAGTACAGGGTGTTCACCAAACGCTTCAAATAATGAGGCATATTGATAATGCTCATCCATAGAAATAATATCTGAGCTACGAAACGTCATAGGTAATACATCAAGATGGTGCAATGTTTGTGACTCATGTTGCAGCATTGGCTCTGTGAGTAACGGGTGAAATAATTCGAAGCGATTTTTACCAGAGTTTTTAGCGTAATACATTGCGGCATCAGCATCTCTAATAATTTCATCTGTATGTTTATAGCTTTGTTTTGAATAAGTGATACCAATACTCGCGCCGCTTTGCACACAAATACCTTTTGTACAGAAAGGTTTTCGCATGATGTTGATGATTCGATTTGCAACATCTTCAGCTTGGTTTGGCTCGGTTAAATGAGTGAGTAAAATTACAAATTCATCTCCCCCTAAGCGTGCTAATAAATCATGCTCACGAATACATTGAGAGAACAACTGACCCACGCTAATTAAAAATTCGTCTCCGGCATGGTGCCCAAGCTGGTCGTTTATATCTTTAAATTTATCAAGATCAATAAACAGTACCGCAAAGTGCTCATCAGGGTGACGTTGGTAAAACTTTAGCGTTTTTTCTAGCTGCGTTAAAAATAAATTACGATTAGGCAAGCTTGTTAATGAGTCATGGTGCGCATCGTGATACAGCTGCTGCTCTATTTTTTTACGCTCATCAATTTGCATCTGTAAATGCAAATTTGCTTGGCTTAGCTCTTTGGTTTTTTCGTTTACTCGAGAAGCGAGCTCTTGGTGGCTCTTTTTCAGCGCCTGTGAGGCTAATTTTGTTTGTAATACCGTGGCAATTTGATGCGATACAAAGGTTATGAGTTCTGCATCATCTTGTGTGAAAAGGTGTTCATTATTATAAGCTTGGCAAACAATTAAACCTATAACTCCTTGCGATGTTTTTAGCGGAGCGCCAAGCCAGCTGGTGGCTCTTCTAGATTCATCAATTGGTTTTTCACGCTCTACAATGCCACTATCTAATAACTCTTGTGCTCTTTGCGGGTGAATTATTTGTGTTTCTTCGGTGCTGATCACCAGCTCACTGTACCCTTTTGCAAAGCGCCTTGGTTGGGTGCTGCCTTGAAATTCGTCAACACTGTAAGGAAAACTAATACAGCCCGTTTCTTTATCATACAAGGCAATATAAAGATTTTTTGCGTAAGTGATGGTTTTTATTATTTCGTGTATTTGAAAATAAGCATCATCTAGGTTTTTAGCTTGAGTTGTCAGCTCTGAAATTTTAAATAATATTTGCTGACGTTGCAGGGCGCTTTTTCGCTGTTGTATTTCAACATTTAAAGCATCATTGCTTTGCGTTAATGCACGGGTTCTTAGTTTTACTTCTGATTCGAGCAACTCTCGTTTCTTAACGCGTTCAATAGCTGTCGCTAAATAAAGTGATATTGCTTCAAGTAGGTTTATTTGTTGCGAACTATAACCTTGCTCAGTGTCGTAACTTTGCGCTGCTAATACGCCAATAATATTTTTTTCTTGATAAACGGGAACGCCTACCCAGTGTTCTGCAGGTGTACCTAATGCTTTGAATAAGCCTTGCTGTGCAGCATCATGCATTTGTTGCTTAGTGAAATAAGTGGTCTTTCCTTGCTTAAACACATAACCCGTTGCGCCTTCTTCAAAATTATTCTCCCGATTAAGTGGTACAGAAATTCCATCTTTTTCATCAGAAAAATAAGACAGTTCCAACTGTTGTGATTGCGGCTCAACAAGCACCACATAAAAGCTTTTACTCGGGACATACTTTTGTAAAATGTCATGAATAGCTGGGTAAAGTAAGGTTAATTCGGCAACAGTACTTGCTTGCTCTGATAACTGTATCAGGGCATTGTGGAGGTGGTAGGCATGTTTATACTTTTTCAATAGTGCTTTTAGTCGTTTATTTTGGCGCACTACGCTACTCGGTACAATGAGTTTATCTTCCAATGATGTTTAACCAGTTATAATTTTTTGTATAGTTATTAATCATTATAGTTCCACTTTTAACATTTTGCGTCAAGTAGATATTTATCTTAATTATGCTGCGAAAAGTCGATAATTAGAAACAAAAAAGGCTTACTGTGAGTAAGCCTTTCATTTATAGTTTTAGCCTGACTGATTTTATTTAGCAGTCATAAAGTCGATTGCTGCGCTTATTTCATCATCAGAACAATCCATACATGTACCACGTGGCGGCATTGCATTGAAGCCGTTGATTGCATGATCTAATAAGGTATCTTTTCCTTTAGCAATACGAGGAGCCCAATCGTCAGCTGATTTAGGAGCGCCTAAAGCACCTGTACCATGACAAGCAAAACAGGCCGCTTGATATACTTGCTCGCCTGAACGAGGCCCTGTTGGTGCAGCAACCGCTACTTTTTCACCTTCAAGGTAAACAGCACCGATAGGCGCTAAACGTTTTTTAATTGCATCTTCAGTCATAGAGTTATCATATGGCTGTGCGTATGCGGTGGTTGCTAGCACAAGTAATGCTGCAGCTGATAGTTTTTTCATTTTGCCTTGCCCACTTCAATTTGAACGTGATCAATCACGATTTTAAATGACGGAATTTAAATCAATTATAACTCCACTAAGTCATTTATAAAATGCTCAGAGTCGATTTTATTTAGAAATACGACTAATGATTGTCTTAACTCAATAAAATTACATGGTTTAGCGCATAGTTAAATTATAAAACGGGATCATCACGCCTTTAATGCGATCAAAGCCCTTACGACTAACTCATAGCTAATACGTTACGCACTAACTTATCGATTCCTGCATCTGCATCCATAATGGATTGTGCCAACATATAGGCCGGTGTCGTAACGAGTTTATTGCTTTTATCAATAACAATATCATTCACTTTACACTCTACGTGTTCAGCGCCTAATGTGCTAAGAGCCTCTGCTGTGTCGCTATCATTACCAATAGTAAGCTGAGGTTTATGATAAATAAAAGGCAATAGAGCCGGTGCAATACACATGTAACCAGTGGCTTTTTTTGCATCCGCAAACGCTTTACAAGCGCTAAGTACTGCCTCGTTTACTTTAGCGTTAGTGCCATTAATAGCAAAGTCAGATAGATTTTTAGCTACCCCGAAGCCTCCAGGGACAATGAGTGCATCAAATTGTGTAACGTCTAATTCAGCGAGTGACTTTATATTGCCACGGGTGATGCGAGCTGATTCAACTAATACATTTCGCGGCTGTGCTATTTCTTCACCAGTGATGTGATTAATGGTGTGGTACTGCTCTATATCAGGTGCAAAGCACTGATACTGGGCATTATTTTTTTCAATGTGTAATAAAGTCAGTACCACCTCATTAATTTCACTACCATCAAACACACCACAACCTGCTAAAATTACAGCTATATTTTTCATATCATTTCGCTCCATTAAAGTCTCTTAAATAAAGTTTAACACGATGAATCAGCCGATTTAAAAATTTATTTGCTCGTTTTTTAGGCGCAAAGCACGTTGTTATGCGCTATATGCCATTTAGTGATTAGTAGCCATGAAAAAAATTATAAAGGATCGCTATGATCTTTGATCCATTATGCTAGAATGCTCATCCAGTTATTTAAATGGACGTAAATAATTAAGGTGGGTTATAAAACCAGTGACGGTATAAATGCTTTTTCCACATTAATAAAAAAATAATAAAAAAGAACCTCGAATTATCTTTTTTAAACAAAACAATAAATTACAAATTAATCTAGGCATTTAAAGATGCTTCGGATGAATTGCTTGTGGGTGTTATCTACATAGTTATCCACAACTTACTAAAAATGTAGCGCGATTACTCACATTAATTCACAGTCGTTTTATTTACTGCCTTATGGCATGCTTACACTCATATTACTTTTTTGTATTTAGGATCCAATTTTACCATGGCTCAGATCCCCGAAAACCCGCTTATTTTAGTTGATGGCTCTTCATATTTGTTTCGTGCTTATCATTCACCACCACATCTAACCAACTCTAAGGGTGAGGCCACCGGTGCTATTTATGGCGTGGTAAACATGCTTAAAAGTTTGATCAAACAATATGATCCCTCACATATGGTGGTGGTATTTGACGCCAAAGGTAAAACCTTCAGAAATGATATGTACAGTGAGTATAAAGCGAACCGTCCGCCAATGCCTGATGATCTGCGTACTCAAATAGCGCCGCTGCACAGTATTATCAAAGCAATGGGTTTTCCGTTAATTAGTATTGAGGGCGTGGAAGCCGATGACGTAATCGGTACTTTTGCACGGATTGCCTCTGAGCAACAACGTCATGTACTGGTATCGACTGGTGATAAAGATATGGCGCAGTTGGTCAATGAGCATGTAACCTTGATTAATACCATGACCGACAGTATTTCAGATCCCGAAACTGTGGTTGAAAAGTTTGGTGTTGGACCTGAACTTATTATCGATTATTTAGCTTTAATGGGCGACAAAGTAGATAATATTCCTGGCGTTGAGGGTTGTGGACCTAAAACAGCAGTTAAATGGTTACAAAAGTACGGATCGCTTCAGGGCGTAATTGATAATGCTTCTGATATAAAAGGTAAAATAGGCGAGAAACTGGCAAAAGCGATTGATCATTTACCGTTAAGCTATGAGCTTGCCACTATTAAATGTGATGTTGAGGTTGAATCTGATCTTGATACTTTTAAATTACAAACACCGAATAAAGACGAATTAATTGCCTTATACGGTGAATGTGAGTTTCGTCGTTGGCTAGCTGAATTGCTAGACAACCCAAAAGATGCCGACACACATTTAGCAGTACCAACGCAAGAGAATGAGCTGCCAAAAGTTGAAGATGCGCACTATGAAACTATTTTAACTGAGGCCCAATTTGAGACATTAATAGAACAGCTTAATGAAGCTGAGCTATTTGCTTTTGATACAGAAACAACCAGTTTAGAGTATATGAAAGCGCAATTGGTCGGTATGAGCTTTGCGGTTAAAGCAGGGGAAGCGGCTTATTTACCAATAGCACACGATTACCCCGGTGCGCCCGATCAGTTAAGCCTTGAATTTGTGATGCAAAAGTTGGGGCCAATATTAGCAGACGAAAATAAAGCTAAAGTAGGTCAAAATCTAAAATACGATAAAAGCGTGCTTGCCAATGCAGGCTACGAATTAAATGGTATTAAGTTCGACACTATGCTAGAGTCTTATGTATTTAATAGCGTAGGCACCCGTCATGATATGGACTCGTTGGCGCTTAAATACTTAGGCCACAAAAATATTAGCTTTGAAGATATTGCTGGTAAAGGTAAAAAGCAGCTTACATTTAATCAAATAGAACTTGAAAAAGCAGCGCCTTATGCCGCTGAAGATGCCGATATTACTTTGCGTTTGCACCAAGTGTTATGGCCGAAACTTGAAGCGGATGAAAAACTAAAATCGGTGTTTGAAGATATAGAAATGCCACTAGTAAGTGTTATTTCTGATATTGAGCGCACCGGTGTTGCTATCGACAGCAACATGTTGGCCACGCATAGCCAACGTTTAGGTGAGCGATTACTTGAGCTTGAAAAAGAAGCGTTTGAAATCGCGGGCGAACCGTTTAACTTAAGCTCACCAAAGCAACTACAGGTGCTGTTATTTGAAAAGCTCGAATTGCCCGTTATCAAAAAAACACCTAAAGGCGCGCCCTCTACAGCAGAAGAAGTACTACAAGAGTTAGCGCATGATTACCCATTGCCTAAAGTGATTATTGAGCATCGTGGTTTATCTAAGCTCAAATCAACCTACACCGATAAGTTACCCTTGATAGTCAATGAACGCACGCAGCGAGTGCATACTTCTTATCACCAAGCGGTAACAGCAACAGGTCGATTAAGCTCAAGCGATCCTAATTTACAAAATATTCCTATTCGTTCAGAGGAAGGGCGTCGTATTCGTGAAGCGTTTATTGCCGCAGATGGGTATAAAATTGTGGCTGCCGATTACAGCCAAATAGAACTGCGTATTATGGCGCATCTCTCGCAAGATAAGGGATTACTAAGCGCATTTGCTAATGGCTTAGATGTTCACAGTGCCACGGCTGCTGAAGTATTTGGGGTTGAGCTTGAAGAGGTAACATCAGATATGCGCCGTAAAGCTAAAGCGGTAAACTTTGGCTTAATTTATGGCATGTCAGCATTTGGCTTAGCACGTCAACTTGATGTACCACGCCATGAAGCGCAGCATTATATTGATAAATATTTTGAGCGTTTTCCAGGTGTTTTAGAATACATGGAAACAACGCGTGAGAAAGCGGCCGAAAATGGCTATGTAGAAACAATTTTTGGCCGTCGCTTACATTTACCAGAAATAAATGCGCGCAATGGCGCTCGTCGCAAAGGGGCTGAGCGCGCAGCAATTAATGCACCGATGCAAGGCACTGCGGCTGATATTATTAAAAAAGCGATGTTAAGCGTGCATGCTTGGGTTAATCAGCAAGCACCTAATACAGTTAAGCTGCTCATGCAGGTACACGATGAATTGGTATTTGAGATTAAAACAGAATGTACTGAGCAATATACCAAACAGATTTGTGAGCTGATGTCACAAGCGGCGCAGTTAGATGTACCACTTATTGTTGAAGCTGACGAAGGTGATAACTGGGAACAAGCACACTAATTTAGTATGCCAAGGATGCCTTGTCTTAGGTAAACACAACAGTTAAAAAGAATTATTTAAAAGCGCCAATAGGCGCTTTTCTTTTAGCTTGCAGGTTAAAAAAAAGTTAAATTAAACAGCAGTTTGTATTAAATCGTTAGAGGTTCGTCAATTCGCTACGATTATCAATAATATGCTTGTATTTTTACACTTGCTTTTGGTAAAGTGCCGCCCGTCCTCATCCTGTAGGACATCCTGTTGATGATGCATCGTAAGATGCAACGTATTAATAGCTTCTCCCCAGTTTGCTATATCGGCCTATCATATATTTGATGGGCCGTTTTTTTATTGTCTTGCATCCAAGCGTTAAATTTATTCTCTAATTGCACTTAGCGTTTCAAGTGATACCATCAGTCTACTTAGCATTTTCGATTTACCACACAGTAACTAATGATTTTCAGCTGGGCTGATCAAAGTATTATTTTTACCGGTATAAGTCTTTTCATTTTAGGAGTGCATTATGTTTAAAACGTTAGCTGTAGCAGGTTTATCTTTATCATGTTTACTAGTTTCAGGTGTTGCATCGGCAAACTGGCAGTTACTCAACGATAAAAGCCAATTAAGTTTTGTCTCAATTAAAAAAAATAGCATTGCTGAGGCAAGCCATTTTACTCAGTTATCAGGGCAATTGAGTGAGCAAGGTCAGTTTAGCCTAAATGTTGATTTAACCTCAGCTGAAACGTTTATTCCTATTCGTAACGAGCGCCTAAGCAAAATTTTGTTTGAATCTGACACTTTTGCAAATGCAGTATTAACTGCTGACTTATCTGATAAATTGTCACTTATTAAGCAGCCTGGGCAGTACGTATTAAAAGGTGTTAGCGCCGAGCTAGACTTTCATGGTCATAAAAAGCCACTTGCTGTTGATGTACTCGTAAGCAGTGCGGCCAATGGAGATTTAAGTGTGGCATCATTCACCCCTATCATTATCAACAGTGATGACTTTAAGATCACCGAAGGGGTAATGCAGTTACAAAAATTAGCCGGATTACCTTCAATTGCTAATGCCGTGCCAGTTACTTTTGCACTGACATTTAAAAAACAGTGATTTCACTTAACGAGCTTAGCAAGCAACTCAGCGAGCCAAGCAAACCTTTTGAACAATGGCAGCCCGCTCACTGCGGGCAGTTACCATTATTGATTGATGAGCAAGGTAAATGGTTTTACGCAGGTAGTGAAATAACTCGTCAATCAATGGTGAAACTTTTTGCCAGTGTATTATGTAACGAAGATGGGCAGTTTTACTTAAAAACACCCGTTGAAAAAATCGCGATCGAGGTGAAGGATGCGCCTTTTATTATTGTAAATTGGCATAGTGAACCGACATCAGAGGGAAGCGTTATTTGTTGTATTGATAACTTAAACCGCACATGGCTATTAGGTCGTTCTGAGTCACTTTATATCAATGACTACAAAGGTGCGGCTGTGCCTTATATGCAGTTACCCTACGGCTGCTTTGCGCGAGTTGCGCGAAATGTGTTTTATCAGTGGGCTGAAATAGCCGAAACAGATGAACTCGGCTATTTTATTACCTCCGCACAGCAGAAATTTTACTTACAGTAATTATTCGCTATCTGGCGCTACTAAATCAGCAGGTGGAACGGCCACTATTGGGCCTAAATACCACTCATCTAGCTTTTTAGCGACTTCTGGTAAGCCGGTGCCTTTAAGTGATGAAAATGCATGAACCGTAATATCGCCATCTAATTCACTTAACTCACGACGTACGTTAAGAACTTGTGATTTACGCGGACCTTGCTTTAGCTTATCGGCTTTAGTTAATAGTGCCAATACCGGAATTTCACTGCCTACAGCCCAATTAATTAAGTCGCGGTCTAAATCTTTTAATGGATGACGAATATCCATTAATACCACAATACCTTTTAAACTTTGACGTTTTTGCAGGTATTCGCCTAGCGATTTTTGCCATTTCTTTTTCATTTCAATCGGCACTTTTGCAAACCCATAGCCAGGTAGGTCAATTAGGCGCATATTATCTACATCGGCAAGTTCAAAGGTGTTGATCAGCTGAGTACGGCCGGGTGTTTTACTGGTTCGTGCTAACTTTTGATCGGTTAGGGCATTTAGCGCACTTGATTTACCTGCATTAGAGCGACCGGCAAACGCGACTTCAATTCCCGTATCAGCAGGTAATTTAGTGATGTCTGGCGCGCTTGTAACAAAAGACGCAGTGTTATACTTGATACGAGATTTGAGCACAGGCTCTCCTAAAACTTAAAAAAATAACATTGGGTAAACCAAATTCACCCGTGGCGCGTATTTTATACTATAAAGTAGCTATTAAAAAGTGTATTTGAGCATGTAAGATCATTGCTGACAGTACATTTTAACTGGCTTAGCGTTTAATTTTACTCAAAACCCTATAATTTATAGGTTTAATGTGTGTAGAAAACGTGCCAGAGAATTTAATATCGTGTAGAATATAAAAATCACAACATCCATATTGTAGATGATACAGGGTCGGAAACAGAGAATTCACCATGAAAAAAATAGCACTATCTTTAACTATATTGCTTGGTGCGTTGTCAGCAAGCAACGCAACAGCATTTGATGGCGATGTAAACGCAGGTAAAGAAAAATCAGCAACGTGTGCGGCTTGTCACGGCCCAGACGGTAATGCGCCGGTTAACATCTACCCAAAAATTGCAGGCCAACACGCAGATTACATATACAAGCAACTTACTGAATTTAAATTAGGTATGACTTCGGGCGGTAAAGAAGGTCGTATGAATCCAGTAATGAGCGGTATGGCAATGCCATTAAGTGATCAAGATATGAAAGACTTGGCTGCTTACTTTGCTTCTTTGAACATGTCTGAAGGTGCTACACCGAAAGATGTTCAAGAAACAGGCGCAATGTTATATAAAGCAGGTGATGCTGAGCGCGGTATCCCATCATGTGCGGCTTGTCATGGTCCACGTGGTAATGGCTCTTCACTTGCTAAATTCCCAAAGATTTCTTTCCAACATCCAGAATACATCAAGTCACAACTTGAACAGTTCAGAGATGGTGTTCGTAATAACGACCTAAATGGTGTTATGCAGGACATTGCAAAGAAACTAACAGATAAAGACATTGAAACACTCTCTAAATACCTTGGTGGTCTACACTAAAGTCGTATTTATTTAGATGTTGTTAACATAATATAATGTTAATTAGTGAAAAAGGCAGCTTTAGCTGCTTTTTTTGTGCGTGCTGAGACCGATAAAGCTCCTTCCCTTGTAAGACATTGACCATACTTTGGTGTAAGAAAAATCTCATTTTATTTTTATTTTTTAATGTAACTTATTGTAATTTATGCTTTTAGTGTTTTTTGTCATATGTAGTACAAGAAAAAAGATATAAATTAGTTGTAACAAAATTATTAACGAGTAAATTAACCCCTGTCGCAAAAACAATAACAAATAGGAAAACGTTATAAGGATAGTAGCGCGGCACGACTGAATAGCACATAGAGTGTGCTACCAAAGGAAATATCAAAAAAGTGTTAGGAAGACCGAAAATAATAAAATACTCATGGAAGTTTAATAATAAAAACAAAATGGAATGCTACACGGAAGATAAATAATAAAAATACGGATAGAAAATAATAATAAAAACAATAAAGACTAAAAAGTCGAAGGGAGAAGTGTCCATATAATGGCGCTCAGATTAGTAGGCGGTAGAGATGTTTTCTCTACCGCCTTTTTATTTGTCCTGTTACAATACCCCCCGTTAAAAAAAAGCACCTTAACTGTGCTTTGGCGCGCAAAACGCCCAAACTGAATTCTCCTGGCTAGGCCAGCACCGCGATGCCCATTGAGTTGCGCCTCGCTCAAAACCTCTTAAGTGAGACGATCAAAATATGAGTAGAAAGAAAAAGTCACGTAAAATTCCATCAAATGGTCCCGTTCGTTTAAGTCAAGATAAGCTTAAAGAAATGCGCGCATTGAAAGAGCAACGTGTTAAAAAAACTAAGGGCGCTAAACCTGGTTCACGTAATGCACCGGATGCATTGAGTAATGACACTCAAAAAGCAGGTTCGGCTGCTAAAGATAAACGCGTTGGTAGTAAAAAAGCAGTGCCATTAGTTGCACCTGCTGCTGAACCAAAAATCGAAATGAAACGTAACCTTAAACCTGTAGCAGAGCTTAAAAAGGCTGTTGAACCAGAATTAACGCCTGAACAAGAGTTAGAAGCCCTTGAAAATGATGAGCGCTTACTTAAATTAGTTGAGCGTCATGAGCAAGGTGAAATGCTAACGGGTAAAGATGCAAAATACTTTAATAGCCGCATAGCGCGTCACCAAGTGCTTTGTAAATTATTAGGCATTGAAGATGAAGAAGAGTTTGAAGATGACTTCAGCGATGAAGACAGTAATTCAGACTTTGATCAATACCTATCAAACGATCTAGCGAATGAATGGCTAGATGACGACGAAGATAAGTAATAAGGACACGCAATGAGTACAGCAGTGATCTTAGCCTTAGTTGTAGGTGCTGCTATTATAGCGGGCTTGGCATTTTATGCGGGTCAGTTGCTCTATAAGCTAAATGTGCAAAAAAAGCTAATTAGCAAAAAACAGGCAGAGCAACAGCAAAAGCTAAAACAGTCGCGTTTAAAGCGTAATGCGAAGTTAGCCGATAGTATTCATTTAATTGCACGTGCTATGAATGAAAAGCAATGTGATTATTCTGAGGGGTGCTTACGTATTTGGGTGCTTATGTCGCAATATAGTTTTGATACTGAGCGCGACCTAACGAGTGCATACCCGGGTATTTATAAAATGTACGACGTGGTAAAAGAAATGCCAACCCATGATTCGCGCAAAAAGTACGCTAAAAAAGAAATTTTTAAGCAAGACACGGCGCGCTGGCGCGCAGAAGAATCACTGAGTGATGAAATAGAAGCTGACTGTAAAAAAATTATTGTTGAGTTTAAAGCAGCCCAAGGCAGCGAAAACGTGGTTTTTAACTAGCGCTTAGATTTTACGGCATATATAAAAAAAGCAGACCTTGGTCTGCTTTTTTTATGCGTGCTAGTTTTAAATTATATAACCCGTGAGAAGCGAGTGGCATTTATCTGTTTTTGTAAATGCGCATCAAAGCACATACAAATAATACGAATAAATAAATTCCCTTTTGGTGTTACGCTAATTAGGTTGTTTTCTATTGTTACCATTTCATCGGCAATTAATGGTGCGAGTGCCTCTAAAGCATCTTGAAAGTAGTCATTAAAGCTGATTTTATGTCTGTTAGCGAATACGCTCATATCAAGCTCAAACTGGCAAATAAGCTGCTTAATCGCATCGGCGCGAATAATATCATCTTGGGTTAAATGCATGCCTTTATTAATGGCACTGCCTGCTTGCTCATCAACTGCTTGATAATAATGTTTTAACTCTTTTTTATTTTGTAATATGGCCGTGCCTATTTGTGAAATAGACGAAACACCTAAGCCCAATAAGTCGCACTCGCCATGAGTGGTGTAGCCTTGAAAATTACGATGCAGCTGACCCGTATTTTGTGCAATGGCTAGCTCATTATCAACTTTTGCAAAGTGATCCATACCTATAAATTGATAGCCCGCCTGCGTCATTTGCTCTAGGGTATTTTTAAACATGGTGAGCTTATTATGCGCACTGGGTAAATCGGCGTCTTTAATTTTACGTTGGGCGGCAAAACGTTCTGGTAAATGAGCGTAGTTAAATACTGAAACGCGGTCAGGGTTTAAGGCAATAAGTTGCTCAATCGTTTGCGTAAAGCTCTCAGGTGTTTGTAGTGGCAAGCCATAAATCATATCAGCATTAATTGATTTAAAGCCCAACTGTTTTGCTTGGGTAATTAATTGCTTTACCTCATCAACATGCTGAGGGCGATTAACAGCCAGCTGAACCTGATCATTAAAATCTTGAATACCAAATGACACACGATTAAACCCCAACTCGCTTAAATCAACCAGCATATTGTCAGCCAGTGAGCGAGGGTCGATTTCGATACCGCGCTCGCAGGTATCGCTAAAGTTAAAGTGTTGCTCTAGCAGCTTTACTAAGCGCGTCATTTGCGCTGCGGTTAAAAAAGTTGGTGTGCCGCCCCCCAAATGTAATTGCTCAACCCGATAATCTTGAAACAGCGGCGCTTGTGCTGCAATTTCTTTAGCTAAAAAGTCTAGGTAGGTATCGGCTTTAGATTGGTGGCGAGTAATGACTTTATTACAGCCACAGTAATAACAAAGCTGACTACAAAAAGGAATATGAATATATAAAGACAACGAACGGGTTTGCGATGATTCAATAGCGCTAATCAAATCTTGTTGCTGATAACCATCAGCTAACGAAAGCGCGGTCGGGTAAGACGTGTAACGCGGGCCCGATACATTGTATTTGTTTATTAAAGTTTGATCCCATTGAGGAAGTTTAATCATCACGCGCACCTTATCTTTTAAGTTGCTGCGTATTGTAAAAAAGCAAAGATGAGGAGGTTTTGATCTACAACAAAAAAAGGTGCCGCAGCACCTTTTTAATATATAACGCGGCTGCGTTACATTATGGCGTCTTTTAAGTACTGAAATAACTCTTTGTAGCTTCTCGCTGGTTTTTCAGCTTTTACTTCTTTGGCAGCATTACGCACCATTTGGCGCATTTTTTGGCGCTCAAGAGCTGGATATTGTTCAATTGTTTCGTTGATTAAGTCATCGCCTTGTTCAATTAAATCACTGCGCAGTTGCTCAATTTTTTTGATCATAACCTCAGCTTGGTTATTTTTATTAAGCATGACATCAATGATCGCTTTAATTTCTTCAATATTTTCTACCGTACGAAGGGTTTTTGCGATGTAATTTAAATGTCGGCGGTAGGCATCACTTTTATTACTTATTTTATCAGCAACCACCATTGCTTCTTTTAAGTCATCATTGAGCGGCAGGCGTTCACGCTGCTTTTTACCCATTTTGGCAATTTCAGATCCTAACTGATGAAACTCTTGCGCTTCGCGCTTAAGTTCACTTTTTGATACATATATAATTTCTTCTTCAATTTCAGCAGGCTTGCCTTTTTTCTTCGCCATGGGGTGCTCTTAAATAAAAATAACTTCATCTATTATACGCGATTCTTTTAGTGATTAATATTAGCTGATGTGGTGCAGTGAGTGTGTTAGCATTTAAATATAAAAAATGTGTGCAATATGGCCTTCAGGGCTCAGGACAGAATTTATGAAAAGCCAACACCAAGATCCAATTTATTCGCAAATCTCTCAAGTAAAAGACGCTGTATCAGAAGTACTTGAGCATGCTAAAAAACTAGGTGCTACCGCTGCAGAAGCTGCTATGTCAAGCACTTCTGGGCTGTCGGTAAGTACGCGCATGGGGGAGGTAGAAACCATTGAGTTTAATCAAGACGGTGGTTTAGGTATTAGCGTGTATGTTGGCAATAACAAAGGCTCGGCATCAACGGCTGATTTAAATCCTAAAACATTACGTGCTGTGGTCGAAAAAGCCATCGATATTGCTAAATTCACTTCAGACGATCCATGTAATGGCATTGCTGATAAAGAACTGCTTGAGTTTGCCCCTAAAGATTTAGACTTGTTTCATCCTTGGGATGTAAGCCCAGAGCAAGGGATTGATTTGTGTCATGCAGCAGAGCAAGCCGCATTAAACGCCGATGAGCGAATTGTGAATTCAGATGGCGCTAGCTTTTCATCGCATCAAGGGTTGCGAGTATATGGTAACAGCCATGGTTTAATTGCAGGCTTTCCACGTACTCGCCACAGCATAAGCACTATGGTGATAGGTAAAGAGGGCGAGCATATGCAGCGCGACTCAGCCTACACGATTTCTCGCGATCAAGCAGGGTTAAAAGATGCAGCAAGTGTTGGACTTGAAGCTGCAGCAGAAACCCTAGCAAAACTAAACAGCCAAAAACTAGGCACCATGAAAGTGCCGGTTATTTTTAGAGCCGATATTGCTAATTCATTGTTTGGCCATTTGGTATCAGCAATTGGTGGTGGCGCACTGTATCGTAAATCCAGCTTTTTATTGGATAGCTTAGGCACGCAGGTATTTAGCAAAACCGTTAATATTTCAGAGCGTCCGCACTTACTTAAAGGCTTAGCATCATCGCCATTTGATAGCGAAGGGGTTAAAACTCTCGACAGAGAAATAATTCACGGTGGCGAGTTACAAACGTATTTATTAGCAAGCTATGCGGCACGTAAAATGAATATGACCCCAACAGGGCACGCTGGCGGTATTCATAATTGGTTAGTAGAACAAACGCATCAAGATTTAACTGCATTATTAAAAACCATGGGTACGGGCTTATTAGTTACAGAATTGATGGGGCAGGGCGTGAATACAGTAACCGGTGACTACTCTCGCGGTGCGGCTGGTTTTTGGGTTGAAAATGGGGAAATACAATACCCAGTAAGCGAAATTACGATTGCTGGTAATTTAAAAGATATGTTCAAAGGTATTTCCGCTATAGGTGGCGATATAGAGCGTCGCGGCGGGATTCAGACTGGTTCAGTACTGATTGAACAAATGCAAGTAGCAGGTGCTTAATACCAATCCGCAATAATATTTATTTCAGTGAATTGGTATAACCCCACTTTGCTTGCTTAAATTAAGTTTAATTTAAGCAAGCCTTCTTTTGATGTTTTTAAGGTGTGATATGGCTAAAGATAGATATGCGCCAAAACCGTTAACCGATATTATGGCTGGGCTGAACAACCGCTTAGCAGCCTATGCGGGAAAAAGCCAAGCACTGGATACACAGCAACAATTGTTGCGCGATTTCTTAGGCCCTAAGTTAGGTGAAAAGTGCCGAGTAAGTAATTACCGTGACGGCACCTTAATGATAGAAGCCGTTTCTGCACCTATTGCGCTTAGGCTTAATTATTTAAAAATGGACATGCAATCGCATTTTAGAGCCGCGGGTATGGCCGAGCTTGGGCAAATAAAAATTACTGCCAATCCACAGGCAACTCAACGGTTAAGCACTCGACCTAAAGTGGCTGATGGCAAACCAACGAACTCCCTTAAAATGAGTGAACAAACGGCTGATTATTTAAATGCGATCGCCGATTCTGCTCCACCGTCATTAAAAGAAAAGCTTCAACGCTTAGCTTTACATGGTAAAAATAAATCTTAATTAAATACCATTTAACACCTTGCTCGGTTTGTTTTGCTGGCTTTAAAATACTTTGTTACATATTCGATTTTATTGTTATTTAAATCAGGTTTATGATGCCTAGTTAGTACTTCCTAAATTAGGTTGTAGCTGATGCGTATTTCATTAAGCAGATAATAGACTGCATCCTATTGTTGTTTTTTTGAGTTATCAAATCTTAATGAAATGCGTATTTATTCTAATTAATATACGGAATTCTTATGAAAAAAATAACAATGACTGCCGCCAGTATTGCATTGGCGTTAGGTTTGGTTGGTTGCGGCGAAAAGCCACAAGAAATGCAAGCAGAAGCAACAACAGTAACCGCACCGGTGGCAACCCCTGGTGCCTTAGGTGTTGATTTACAAAATATCGATAACAGTGTTCGTGCACAGGATGATTTTTACTACCACGTAAACGGTAAATGGTTAGAAAAAACTGAAATCCCTGGCGATAAGTCAAACTATGGGTCGTTCTCACAGTTATATGATGAATCGCAAAAAGCAATGAAAACAGTTCTAGAAAATGCCAGTACCAATAGCAGCGCAAAGCCAGGTTCAGATGAATATAAGATCGGCGCATTTTATACTAGCTACATGGCAGAAAATGCTCGTGAAGAGTTAGGGATGTTACCACTTGAGCCTGCTATTAAAAGCATTGATACAGTAAAAGATAAAGCCGCGTTGGTCACACTGATGGCACAGCTACAAGTTAAAGGCGGAGATCTTCCTTTTGGCTGGTATGTTAATAATGATGCTAAAAACTCAAGTGAAAATGCGCTTTATGCCTATCAAGCCGGACTTGGTTTACCTGACCGTGATTATTATTTAAAAGATGATGAAAAATTCACAAAAATTCGCGCGGCATATCAAACCTATATTACCGATATTTTAGCTAAAGCTGGCGTTAATAATGCCGCTGATGCAGCCAAAGCGATACTTGCCCTTGAAACGACACTTGCTGATGCACAGTGGAGTCGGGTACAAAGTCGTGATGCAACAAAATCATATAATAAAATGTCAGTAGCTGAAGCTAACACGTTAATGGGAGATTTTGATTTAAGTGCTTACTTTGAAGCCGTTGGTGTTGATGCCCAAGAGTTGATTGTGCGCCAACCAAGTTACTTTGAAAAATTTGCAGACATTTTCAAAAATACAGACTTATCGGTTTGGCAAAACTACTTAAAATTCCATTTCGTTAGTAATTACGCGCAGCTACTTAATAAAGACTTAGTGGATTTGAAATTTAATTTTTACAGCACCACATTGCGCGGTGTTGAAGAGCAAGCGCCACTTTGGAAGCAAGCCGTTGATGCATCAAACAGTGTACTGGGTGAAATTTTAGGTAAAGTCTACGTTAAAGAAAACTTCCCGCCAGAAGCGAAAGCGCGCATGGAAGAATTAGTTGATAACGTGATTAAAGGCTATTCAGTGGCAATTGAAAACCTTGAGTGGATGAGCCCTGAAACAAAAGTTGCGGCGCAAGAAAAGCTGGATAAGTTTACGCCTAAAATTGGTTACCCAGATAAATGGAAAGATTATTCAGATTTAGTAATTAATCCTGATGAACTAGTAGGTAACTATATTCGCTACAGTGAGTGGGCTTATGCAGATATGATTGCTAAATTAGGTAAGCCAGTTGATCGCTCTGAGTGGCATATGACGCCACAAACAGTGAATGCTTACTACAACCCAGTGAATAACGAAATAGTATTCCCTGCGGCGATTCTGCAGCCTCCTTTCTTTAATTTAGAAGCAGATGATGCGGTTAACTATGGTGCTATTGGTGCGGTTATTGGCCATGAGTTAGGCCATGGCTTTGATGACCAAGGTGCAAAATACGACGGTGATGGCAATTTACGTAATTGGTGGAGCGAGTCAGACCTTAAGCAGTTTGAAGAGCGAAGTGCTGCCTTAGTTGCGCAGTATAATCAATATAAACCGTTTGAAGATGCTAGCGTTAATGGTGAGCTGACACTGGGTGAAAACATTGGTGATTTAGGCGGCTTAACCGTCGCTTATAAAGCGTATCAATTATCGCTGGGTGATTCTAAAGCGCCCATTATTGAAGGCTATACGGGCGACCAACGCTTCTTTATGGGCTGGTCGCAAATTTGGCGTCGTAAATACCGTGATGAAGCATTGCGCAATCGTTTAATGACCGATTCACATTCACCGAGTCATTATCGCGTGATTGGTATTTTGTCGAACATGCCGGAATTTTACCAAGCGTTTGATGTTAAAGAGGGCGATAAAATGTATATCAAGCCTGAAGATCGCGTAAAAATTTGGTAATTTAAGCTGAAATTAGCTTAAGCGGTTAGCCCCACTAATCGCAAAATAAAAAGCCAGTGAGCATCATGCTCACTGGCTTTTTAGTTACTTTTATACCTGATGATAAAACTAGGGTCTGTTGACCTTTGCGGATTAAAATTTGTTCAAACTAGGGGCGATTTAAT
>NZ_JASDDE010000033.1:0-46440 GCF_030407565.1 Pseudoalteromonas sp. APC 3694 | reverse complement strand
TATTAGGTGATCGGCTTAGATAGTATTAGGTGATCGCGATGCATGAGAATATGCACAAGTATTCAACCAAATTTGCGAATCTGTAAAAGTTCACTCAGAACGTGGAAAGTTCTCTTTTGCAAAATCGTTATTAAAAAGTGCCGTTACAAAAGAAGAGCTAGAAGAAGTTTTATCTGAAGTAAAAAGTAAAGGTTACAAAATAACTATGCACTCTGAAAAAGAAGATTCTTGGCTTTTCGAAGTATCATGGTAAAGGACTTCTAACAAGACGCGTCAATAGGATTTCATAAGCGGTTGGAAACTGATATTAGCAAGGTATAGTAGCAAATTGAATGTTACGTTATTAGAAATATGTTCGATTAACGCACTATTTAAATACTGTGTTTTATTTGCGCTGCGCACTATACTGTTTATACATTCAGTGTTAACATCCGCAAAATTTTGAGTAAGGAGTAGGATATGGTCACAGCACTAGATGTTGCTAAGGTTTTGGTTAATTACCAAAATCAAGAAGACAGTGATTTGTCTAATCTAAAACTGCAAAAGTTAGTATGGTATTGCCTCGGTTTCTGCGGTGCATTGACAGGTAAGAAATTATTTGATGATGAGATAAAAGCTTGGGAGCACGGGCCGGTTGTACCAACTTTATATCATGAGCTTAAAAAGTTTGGTCGAAACCCAGTAGAACTGGACGTTAACCCTGATTTAGAAGAGAAGTTTGAAAAAGAACAGCTAGAAGTCATATATGAAGTTGCTGAAGTCTTTGGTAAATATAGTGCCTGGAAGCTAAGAAATATGACTCATGAAGAGGCGCCTTGGCTAAATCATGAATCAACAGCGGGTACAATACCTTTTAATGAAATTGTTGAATATTTTAAAACTAGGCTAAATTAATAAACGAATGGCTGGAAAAATCAAAGGAAAGATTAAAGATGCGGATAAAGCATCTAAAAATACTCAAGGTAATAAGTCTCGATTCCAGGTAAACGAGAATACTCAAGACTATGATAGCAGCAAAATAGTTTTTTCTTTGGAGCGCGTTGTAAATGGAAAGCATTGTTTTAGTAAACTAGATAAAAACAATAAAGCTTTTTTTGCTGAAGCTATTTTTCGTCGTAAACACCTCTCTTGGAGAGAGATTCAAGAAGAAAATCGACATGGCTTAGGATGCGAAAAGATTGCTAGAAATTCAATTAAAGTGGCTATCCCGAAAGAGATTCCTGAAGATACAGAATACTTTCTTGCCTTCCGATATAAAGCTAAACACCCTGTTGTAGGTATTAGAAGGCAAAATATTTTTTACGTGCTTTGGTTTGATCATAACTTCAAAGTTTATCCTCATTAAAAAAATAACAACCACTTTACTCTATCGCTCTAGTTCGTTGGGAAGTCCAGTAACACGTGTGCTCTGTCTTAGCCCATAAGTAATGATTCCTTATATAGGTACTGTGTAAAATGAGACCTATGAATCACACAGCTTCAAAAAGTTTCCTGCAAAGCACAGCATTCCCTATGTCTGCTTTTGGCACAAAGCACGCATTCGTCATAACTCATTTTTGTCCATCGACGATTTATCAATATAACTCACCTTTGCCCCAAAACGTGTTGAGGCGAATGCCTCAAAAGAGCGAAAACCAGTCATTGTAGTTCGAGCAATTTTACTTCGTATTGATATACTAATGTCATGATTAAAGTTGATTTTATGGTTGGACGATGAAAACAATAGGCAAGTTGGCTAAAGAACTTGATATAGGCGTAGAAACTATACGGTTTTATGAGCGGGAAGGCTTGATAAAACAGCCTCAAAAACCTCAAAATGGTTATCGTGTCTATGACGACTCAATCACCAAACAATTACAATTCATCTGTAAGGCCAAAGCACTTGGCTTTACTCTAAAAGAAGTGGCTTCATTGATGTCAATGGATGGCGATTGTGCCAAAGTAGAATCCCTAGGCTTGCTGAAATTGAACGTAATTCAAAATAAGATAGCTGACCTTCAACGCTTAGAAGTCGTCATAAAAGAAATGACTAATTCATGCCGCAACAATAACGATCAATCCCACTGCCCAATAATCGATTCGCTAAAATAGTATTGACTCCGTACCTACCTACGGAGTTCATACTCAAATCATTCAAATAATGTTAGACGTTAAAAATGATTAATAAGATTTTAGATAAAGTTAGCTCAGGTGGTGTTTGGCTTGCGGCTCTTAGTTGTACGGGGTGCTTCCCCGCACTCGGCTCGTTAGCATCAGCATTAGGATTAGGCTTTCTCTCTCACTTTGAGGGAATTGCTGTAAATACCTTGTTACCTATATTTGCAACTCTGGCATTGTTGGTAAATTTGTATAACTGGTATAAAAACCAAAATCATGCGAGAGGTATTCTTGGGGTTATTGGCCCTATAGCGGTTTTGTTAACCCTCTATCCACTATGGCAATACGAATGGAGCACTTATTTGTTTTATGTAGGTATTTGTTTGATGATTGTAATGTCCGTATTAGACATTGTTAAACCTTTGAAGGAGCAAACATGCAAAGTATAGAGTTAAATTCTACCATTACTTGCCCTGAGTGTGGCTTCAGTAAAACTGAAGAAATGCCAACCAACGCTTGCCAGTGGTATTATGAATGTGAATCTTGCAAAGTTCTCCTAAAGCCTTTGAAAGGCGATTGTTGCGTATATTGCTCTTATGGAACAGTGAAATGCCCGCCAATTCAAGAAGGTCAAAGTTGTTGCGATAGCTAAATGACAGTCTATTAATGGCAATGAGAAGGCATAAAAAGAAATAGTGAAATGTCAGCAATCGTATCATTGCAGCCTTTATCACTAAGTCACTCAAGGGCTGCTTTTGGCACAAACCAGAAATAGCTTCCAATGAATTCTGTATTTAAATTTTAGGTTTAAGCTGGGCTCTAATTAATAAATCATAATCTAATTGCAACACCTTGCTTAAATTCAAATTATTCTTAAGTTAACGCAAATTTTCAATTTAACTGGTGCTGGCCTAATAAAGGCTCATATGAGAACCAAATAGCCAACTTATTAAATGGAAACTAAAAAATGTGGCTGTTAAAAGGTTTATACTAACTAAAAAGTAACTACTCTTAGCTATGACTCAGTTTTCTCTTTATAGTCACACAAATCCTCGATTATACAGCTTCCACATTTTGGTTTTCTCGCTGTACACGTATAGCGCCCATGTAAAATAAACCAATGATGGAGGTTAAACATAAACTCTTTTTTATTTGGCGTATTTTTAATTATGGCCTGTTCTGTCTGCTCAACAGTTTTACCTTTAGCGTAACCCGAACGGTTTGCAAGACGTTGGATGTGAGTATCTACTGCTAAAAAGTATCTACCTTCATTATCCTTTAGCCAGCCGAAGGCCGTATTTAATACTACGTTAGCAGTTTTACGGCCAACGCCAGGGAGGGCTTCTAGGGCTTCACGATTTTCTGGCACTTCACCGTTATGCTGATCTACCAATATTTGGCACATTTTGTATACGTTCGCAGCTTTGGAATTAAATAAGCCGATGGTTTTTATGTAATCACGCAGTGTGTCGTGGCCAATATCTAAAATGGCTTGTGGCGTATTAGCAACCGGAAATAATTTACGAGTGGCTTTATTTACCCCAACATCGGTGGCTTGTGCTGAGAGCGTAACGGCAACTAACAACTCAAATGGGCTTGAATATTCAAGCTCCGTTTCAGGATGTGGATTGTCATCGCGTAAGCGAGTAAGTATTTGGTGACGTTTTTCTTTATTCATATAACTTAAAACGCATTAGCTTTATTAGGTTAATGCGTTTTCCCCTTAAGTTAAGCTAGTAACACGCGCTCGAGGGCCTTTTTCAGCTTCTGGCGGTGCGACTTGTTTTGATTTTATTTGTGCATCAATTACGTTTTTAGCGGCGATCAGCAGCCCAAGCCCTAAGAATGCGCCCGGTGGTAAAATGGCCAGTAAAAACTGGCTATCAAAGCTAAACACTTCAATGCGCAATATAGCAGCCCAAGGCCCGAGTAATAAATCGGCACCATCAAATAATGTGCCTTGTCCAACCAGCTCTCGCATAGCGCCAAGTACAACCAGAACTAACATAAAGCCTAAGCCCATCATCAAGCCATCAAAGGCGGATAAGTGCACTGGATTTTTTGAGGCAAACGCTTCTGCACGGCCAATAATGGCGCAGTTGGTTACAATTAACGGAATGAAAATCCCTAAAGATTGGTAAAGGCCAAAAGTGTAAGCGTTCATTAACAGTTGCACAATTGTTACAAAACCGGCAATAATCATCACAAACACAGGTATTCTAATATCTTTAGGTACCCAGTTACGCACTATTGATACAGTAATATTAGAGCCCACTAATACCAATAAGGTTGCTAAGCCTAAACCTAGTGCATTAGTAATTGTAGAGGTAACAGCGAGTAAAGGGCATAAACCTAATAACTGTACCAAGGCGGGGTTATTTCCCCATAAGCCTTCTTTGTAAAGGGTTTTTAATTCGCTCATGGCGTTACCTCTGGGCATGCGTTTGCTGCTGTGAACAGAGCATCAAAGTTATCTTGTGCATAAAGTACCGCGTTTTTGACTGAGCCTACAACGGCACGAGGTGTAATTGTAGCGCCAGTAAACTGGTCAAACTGGCCGCCGTCTTTTTTAACGGCCCAACGATCGTCGCTTTCGCTTTGTACTGTTTTTGCATTAAATGTGGTGATCCAGTCTGATTTTTTTATTTCAACCTTATCACCTAAACCTGGTGTTTCTTCATGCTTAGTAACCCTTACACCAGCAACGCTGCCATCGCGATATACCGCACTGAGTAAGTTTATATCACCACTGTAGCCGCTAGGGGTGACATGACGAATGACTAATGCCACAGGTTCGTTATCTTTTCGGGCACGATAAATAACTTGGTTGTCGTATGGCCCCAGTAAAGGGTCTGATATGATTACACAATCTTGCGATAGCTCATTGCTGTATTTGGAATGCGGCAATACTTCTTGAAGCTGATTAGTTAATTGTAATTGCTCTTGCTCTGCAATTTTATCAGCGGTAAGTGTATTAATTGTGGCAACGAGTCCCGTTGTTAGTAACGCAAACCCACACAATATTGCGCCATTTTTTACCATTGAAGAAATAATCATTTTACTGCTCCATGGCCATAGGTTCTTGGTTGTGTATAGTAATCGATAAGCGGTACCGCTATGTTTATTAGCAACACCCCAAATGCAACAGCATCAGGAAAACCACCAAAGGTGCGAATTAAATACACAATTAAACCAATTGCTGCACCATAAATAAGGCGACCTCGATTGGTGGTTGCAGCTGATACAGGATCGGTGGCGATAAAAAAGGCTCCGAGCATAGTCGCACCACTAAATAAGTGAAATACCAGACCCGGCTCAGTGCCTGGCGAGGCAATATAACCAATTGCAGCGCATAGGCTTAAACTGGCAATAAAACTCACTGGTATATGCCAGTTAATCACTTTTGTTTTTAATAAATAAAGGCCACCGAGTAAGAAGGCTAAATTAACCCAACCCCAACCTAGGCCAACCCATTCATTAAATACCGGTTTTTGCATACTTTCAGTGACGGTAAGGCTATGAGCAATATCTGTTTTTAACGTATCAAGAGGGGTGGCCATCGTGCTGCCATCAATACCCACTCTGAGCTGATCTAAGCTGTATCCTAACGTTGTAAAGTCACTAAATATTAGACTAAGCTGCTGGCTAAAAGTAATGCCCGTATTGAGTAACTCTGTAACCGGTAACCAAGCCGTCATTTGCACAGGGAACGACACTAATAAAAGTACATAGGCTGCCATTGCAGGGTTAAATAAATTAAAGCCTAAACCACCATAAAGTTGCTTAACAATAACAATGGCAAATAAACACCCTATAACAATAACCCACCAAGGCGCTAAAGGCGGAATACTAATCGCTAATAGCACGCCGGTTAGCCATGCGCTGCCATCGCTTAATGCAGGCCAAATAGGGCGCTTACGCATTAGCATAATGGCTGCCTCAAATGCGCTTACACACACTAACGCTAATAATAATTGAATAAGGACACCGGTACCAAAAAATACAACTTGTGCAATAACACCAGGAATACAAGCCGCAATCACAGTTAACATTAACCGTGTCACAGATTTGTGACTATGATTGTGGGGTGAACTGGCCATGGTTAGTTTCATGACTGATCGTTTCCTTCTTTTTGTTGCTTTTTAGCTTTAGCACGGGCAATGGCGGCGGCTACGGCGGCTTTCTTTTTTTCTTGAGCTGTTTGCTGTGAACCTTCTGAAGATTCATCGTTGCCTTGTGGCTCAGCGTTTTCACTTTGTTTTGCTAATTCATTAGCTTGCGCTGCTTTTTTAGCTTTAGCACGGGCAATAGCCGCAGCCACGGCGGCTTTTTTATCATCGGCAGCGTCAGGTAATTCACTTGCTGTGTTATCAGCTGCTGCTTTTTTGGCTTTAGCGCGGGCAATAGCCGCAGCAACGGCAGCTTTTTTATCATCGGCAGCGTCAGGTAATTCACTTGCTGTGTTATCAGCTGCTGCTTGCTCATTAGCTTGTGCTGCTTTTCTGGCTTTAGCGCGGGCAATGGCGGCAGCTACCGCAGCTTTTTTATCATCTGCAGCAACTGGCGATTCACTTACTGTGTCATCACTTGGCGCTTGCTCATTAGCTTGTGCTGCCTTTTTAGCTTTAGCGCGAGCAATGGCGGCAGCGACGGCAGCTTTTTTATCATCGGTAGCGACTGGCGATTCACTTTCTGTGTCATCACTTTGCGCTTGTTCATTGGCTTGTGCTGCTTTTTTGGCTTTAGCACGGGCATTAGCGGCAGCAACGGCTGATTTTTTATCATCTACAGGCTCGTCATCACCATTGTTTTGTGCCTTTTGCTCTTTATAAAGGCGAGCTTGCTCTTTACGTGCTGCGCGCTCTTTTGCAACTTCACTGTTATCTGGCTCGAGTTCGCCACCTTGCTTTTTGGCTTTAGCACGCGCAATTGCCGCTGCTACAGCTGATTTATTGTCACCATCGCTGGTTTTATCTTTAACGCGGGCAAGGGCATCGGCTACTTTTTGCTGCTCTTCGGTCGATTTAGGGGCAGGTTTACGTTTATGGCGATTTTTTCGCTCAGCTTGTTCTTGCTCTAAACGCGCTTTACGTGCATCAAAGCGCTCTTTAGCACGATCAGATTTTATCTTCTCGGCAATTTGCTCTTTAATTTCAACTTTTGCAACGCGGTAATACTGAACAAGTGGTATTTCACTAGGGCATACATAGGCACAGGCACCACATTCAATACAGTCAAATAAGTTATGCTCTTGGAGTTTGTCGTATTCTTTTGATTTAGCAAACCATTGTAATTGTTGTGGCAATAACGAGGCAGGGCAGGCATCGGCACAGGCACTGCAGCGAATACAGGCTTTTTCTGGGCCAGGCTCTGCTAATTCTTTATGATCTGGGGCAAGTATGCAGTTTGTTGTTTTAACAACGCCAATACGAACTGTGGGTAAGGTAAAGCCCATCATAGGGCCGCCCATGACCACGCGTTGTTGTGGCACCGGTGAAAAACCTTGGCAATCAAGTAAGTGCTTAATTTCAGTACCTAATAACGCCCATACATTGCCTGGATTATGTATAGTATTGCCGGTAACGGTAACGACACGTTCAATTAACGGTTTACCTTCGTATACAGCTTGCTGAATCGCAAATAAAGTGCCGGTGTTATGTACTAAAATGCCGATATCAGCAGGGATACCGCCGTTTGGTACTTCACGGTTAGTGAGCAGTTTTATTAGCTGTTTTTCACCGCCAGAAGGGTAAACAGTAGGCACGGTTTGTATTAAGATATGCTCGTTATGCTTCGCTGCTTCTGTCATGGCTGTGATAGCCTCGGGCTTATTATCTTCAATACCAATAATACACAGCGTCGGATTGAGTAACTGCTGCATTAGCTCAATACCTTTGACTATTTCAGCGGCGTGCTCACGCATTAAGGTATCGTCAGCCGTGATGTAAGGTTCACACTCAACCGCATTAACAATCAAAATTTCAATAGGTTGTTTAATATCAGCTTTTACATAGGTTGGGAAACCTGCGCCGCCCATCCCAGAAATACCCGCATTATGAATAACATCAACCAGTTCATCGTGTGATGCAGTGGCTGGGTTTGCTAAAGGCGATAATTCACACCAGGTATCCTTGCCATCGGGTTCAATAATAATGCTTAATTCAGGTAATGCCGAAGGATGCGCTGATGGCATAGGCGTAATATCAATAATTGTGCCTGATGTAGGTGCATGTATTGGCACCGACCAATTAGCTGATGGCTTTGTTAAGGCTTGGCCTTTTAATACGTGCTGGTTTTTTTCAACTATTAATTTACCACTAGCGCCAATGTGCTGCTTTAAAGGCAGAACAAGTTTTTCAGGCAATGGGAGTCTGGCTATAGGCGCACTATTAGATAATGATTTCTGCTGAGGAGGATGTACGCCGCCAGGAAATGCCCAAACGGTGCCTTTTTTTATTTGTTCAAGTAACTTTTCCACTCAAACCTCTAATCTATTTGGGTAACTGGAATAGCGTCTAATTGCCATTTCCAGGTTTGTTTTGTTGGTTCAACAGGTAGCATGTCAATACAATCGACCGGACAAGGTTCAACGCACAAATCGCAGCCAGTGCATTCGTCAATTAGAACGGTATGCATTTGACGTGTTGCACCCACAATGGCATCAACAGGGCAGGCTTGAATACATTTGGTACAGCCAATACATTCGTCTTCGCGGATATACGCCACTGTTTTAACCGGATCTGCTTGTTCACCGCCAGCGAGGGGTTTAGCCTCAACACCCATCAAATCAGCCAATTTTTTAACTGTTGCATCACCACCTGGAGGGCATTTATTTATTTCATCGCCATTGGCAATGGCTTCTGCATAAGGACGACAGCCCGGGTAACCACATTGGCCGCATTGTGTTTGCGGTAAAATGGTGTCTATTTGTTCTACAACAGGATTACCTTCAACTCGAAAGCGCACTGCTGCAAACCCTAAAATTAATCCGAAAATTAACGCCAGCAAACCCAGCGCTATTAAAGCGTACAACAAGGTCATATTAAAACTTCACTAATCCAGTAAAACCCATGAAGGCCATTGACATTAAACCTGCCGTTATCATTGCGATTGAGGCACCTTTAAATGGGGTTGGTACGTCTGCTGCGGCTAAACGCTCGCGCAATGCAGCAAATAAAACCAATACTAATGAAAACCCCACCGCAGCACCAAAGCCATAAACGGCCGATTGTAAAAACGTGTGATCTTCTTTGATATTTAATAAAGCAACACCCAATACCGCACAGTTAGTGGTTATTAAAGGTAAAAATATTCCCAGTAACCGGTAAAGCGTTGGACTGGTTTTTCTGACAACCATTTCAGTAAATTGTACAACAACAGCTATCACTAAAATAAAGCTCATTGTTTTCAGATAGGTAATATCCAAAGGTAATAAAATATACTCATTTACTAAATAGCTTGTTACAGAGGCAAGCGTTAGCACAAAAGTAGTTGCCAAAGACATACCTATGGCTGTGTCAAGTTTCCCAGACACACCCATAAACGGGCAAAGGCCTAAAAATTGTACTAATACAAAGTTGTTGACTAACACTGTTCCAATTAATAACAAGACGTATTCTGTCATGTGTGCCTCACGCTAATAAAATCCCGTGTATTATCCTTTTTTCTGCTGTGATTAACAACACGTTGAGTGATTATCAGTTAAATAAACAACGTTAAATAATGGGCTAATTGTAAAGGGTTAAAATCAAGGGACATTGCAATTAAAAAACTGTCAGCATTTTAACGGCTGAAAATTCATAAAAGCACACTTTAGAACGTAAAAAAGAGCATACATGCTCTTTTTTACGTTAATTGGAGTAGAGGCGTTAGATGTCTTTGGGCTTTTCAATGTAGTAACCTTGAACACCATCTAGGCATAACGTTTCTACAATGTGTTTTTCTTCTTGGCTTTCAACGCCCTCAGCAAAAACACTGACGCCAATTCGGTGTGCAAGGTCGACCATTAAACGCATAAAGTACTGATTATTTTTATCATCCTCTAAGCCTCGGGTATAACTTGCATCCATTTTAATAAAGTCTGGTTTTAAATCTCTGAAAAACTTAAATGATGTGAGTCCTACACCAAAGCGTTCAACAGTAATTCTGGCTCCAACGCGATGCACCATATCAATAAAACGTTTGCTTGCTTTAATGTTTTGTAGCAGACCAAATTCACTCACCTCAAAAATTAACTTAGAAGCAATATGGGTATCTTTAAGCAAACGACGCTCTAACCAAATCATAAATTGGTCACTGTGCGCACTTGAAGGGGTAATATTTAAGCCAAAGTATTTTTCAGATAAATTACTCGATTTTATTCTTTCTAACGACGATTCTATAATTAACCTATCAATTTCTATTGCCATATCGAGCTTTTCAGCCATTGCTAAAAATGAAGCGGTAGGCAAAGCTTGATTTTCTTCTGTTTTGAAGCGGGCTTGAATTTCAGCATAGGCTTTAATGCTTTTACCTAATGGCATAATATTTTGGATCACAAAATGGACGCTTTTAGACTCGATCACCTGGTTAATCACTTTACGCCAGTTTTGGTTACCAAACCCTGCGCTCACATTATTAACAAGATCAGTATCGCGCTGCACATGCCACGCATTAGCTTGCTTAGATTGCGCCATACTCATTGCGTTATCAACGATAGAGAGCAACTCACCTAAAGGTTTGGCTTTTTCGTACCCCACAATACCTGTGTTTGCAACCGAGCTAAGCTCTTGGTTTTGCATATATTGAGTAAAGCGAGATTGTAAGTTTTCACCAAATTTTTCAGCTTCTTTTAACGGGGTATTCGGCAATATAATTATAAAGTCAGAGCTGTTTACTCTAAAAACTTGACTGCCGGAATAGGTACCACTGATATGTACTATGATATCTGCAACCGACTTAATGTACTCATCACCTTTTTGATAGCCTCGACTTTGATTAATTGACTGTAACTCACTACAGCGGACAAGTGCTAAAGAGCCAAATGTACTTATTTCGGTGTTTTCTATATTTTTTTCGTAGTAATCAACAAACATATTGCGATTACCTAATTCAGTAACGCCGTCTTTGTAGGCTTCACGTTTAATATCGTTGGCTGCATTTTTTATATTGTCGTTTTTGCTTTTTAAAAAGTGCGATAAACGATTAAAGCTAGGAATTAAACTTTTCCCCAACTTAGCTAACTCAGGTGAATCAATTTGAGTTGCAAAATCATCACCTAGTTGGTTTTGATTGATATATACATCAATAACATCAGCAACGTCCGTACATATATTGTCGTTAATGTGCTTAACAATGGTTTTCATCAATATAATAGGTATTAGGGCGAGTAGGGTGCTAACAATTAAAATAACAAAAAACGCGGTTTGAAACTGCTCACCCAAGTGAGTAATGTTTAATTTAAATTCAATTTTTATATCGGCGTTATTGTTTGTGGCGTACTGAGGACGTACTGAGTTGCTACTAGATTGAATAAGCTCAGCAATAAAAGGTAATTGCACTGCATTGTTAACCGAAAATACTTCAACGCCTTGATAGTCACGTAAAACAAAATTTGAAAAGGTTTCACTAGTTGCAAGCGTGTTCTTAAGATTTTCTGCTGATATATCTGTCGCAGAGAGATTTTTAATGTATTGCTCAACGGTCGCTTGTGCATTTTTTTGAGCATTGCCGATGGCATTATCAAAATTTTGGCTAATAAAATAACTACCAGCGGACACAAGTACCAGCCAAGCTAACAGTTGTATAAGAATAAGTTTTTTGAAAGCTGCCATTATTTAATCTTTTTATGTCAAATGGGGGAGGACACAACCTCATGATTATTAAACTAATTATAGCTCGATATCAATAGTTATCAAATGGTTAGTTTTTTAAGCAAAAAGGTTTTTATTTTAAAAGAAGAATGGTAGAGCAAATTGAAGGGTATGTCTATGTGATTGTAGTAAATTGGCTCCCCCTCCCCGACTCGAACGGGGGACCTGCGGATTAACAGTCCGTCGCTCTAACCAACTGAGCTAAGGGGGAATCGTTTATGGCTGAAAAACTTGGCTCCCCCTCCCCGACTCGAACGGGGGACCTGCGGATTAACAGTCCGTCGCTCTAACCAACTGAGCTAAGGGGGAAGCGTCTTGCCTTTCAACGGGGCGAAATATTAATGACCGCATAGCAAAGTGTCAACATATAAAAGATCATAAATTCAAAAAAGAGGTCTATTCGTTGTTTTTATGTGCAATCTGCGCGTTTTGTAACACTATTTAAGTAAAGCGCAGTGATATTGTTTTATAAAAACAGGGAAATATTTGCATGAAGTTTGTAATTTGAGGCAATAAAGTGATGAGTAAAATTTAAGAAAACGGCTTTTAATAGCAAAAACGCGTTCTATTTCCTGTATTTTTATAAGGCGATAATTAACTTATTTAAAAAAAATGGCTCCTTTTTATTTTTGGTACGTTAAAACGGTTGAACTAAATGCGTATTAGTTACGTAAATTAAAACTAGCGCTAAAACATAATATAAATTTTGACTGCAGCAGCAATGCTTTGTACAAAAATAAAACAATCAATGAGTTAGCTACCTGTTTGAGTGTGTTACTCACTGATATTAGTCTAAGAAAATATCGCCTTCATACATGTAACTAACAGATCTTAATGGGTAATAGGGAATAGATAAGAATAGATGGGAAAACGCGGGAGAAATAAGGGTTTAAAGGGAGTTTAACAAAAATTAAGTGCGAAAAGGAAAGAGCGAATAAAATGGGTAAAATAAAAAAGCTTTTTAAAATTCGCGGGAGTAAATGGGTAACTAAAAAATAAGCTCAGCCTTAATAATCCTACCTAAAAGACCTAAAGTTTTTAAAACATAATGCAATTCATTACTACCACCCTCAATATTAAATTCAGCATCTTTACGCTTTGCGTTATCAAACACCAGCTTAAGCTGTGCATCAGTTAACACTAGCTTAGCTGCAAAGTAACAACCGGTCATTGGGTTTAGAAAGCCATACATAGCACCAGGTGTAACGTTCTTGTTGCAAGTATCAATGTATATGGTTGAGTCCATAGGCACAGCCGTATGTGAAAGCTCACCAAGTTTTACTTGCAGTAATTCACTGCTAGTTTTGTATTTAAGTGAATTATCAGAAACTGTGTTATCGGTTGAATTTACTGTATTTAAAGAACTAATAGCTTTTTTAGCCGCTTCTTTATTGGCTTTTGAATAATCCAGGCGTTTCTTAAGAATCTCAGCAAAAGACACACCCACCACCTCAGCAAAATCAACCAAGTAATCAATTGGGGGATCTCTGTGGCCCTCATAATTTGACTGAGTATGTCTATGCACTCCAATGCGTTTAGCAACAGTGCCTATGTCCAGGGCTTTTTGTTCCCGTAACGATTTTAAATAGTCGTTGAATGCAGCCATTTATCAGCAAGTCTGTGTTCGGATGATTGATGTATATATATTTAAGCACACATACGAGTGCATACAAAATAAAAAATTTACACAGTCTGTGTTATCAAGTGCGATCTTTCGCACTTTAAAGCGCGAACCGCGATCCCCCCTAAGAAAAAATAAATAATATTAAATATCAACAGCTTAACCTTTTCGTGTATACGTTCGTATAAAAATAGTTTGAATGTATATAAATGTATGTATATGCTTGTGTGCATGGATACAAACATATACAACAAAAGGTGGCTTAAATGGATAGCATAGAATGTCCAGGTTGGACAAAAGCAGATATAAAAGCTGCGCTAGAGGATGAGGGTTGGTCATGCCGCCAGTTGTCTTTTAGTCGCGGCTACACCTCAAATGCTGTGCAAACTGCATTACACAGACCCTACCCAGCTATAGAGCGAATCATTGCCGATGTAATCGGCGTAAGTGCCTGTGAAATATGGCCTGAGCGCTACGGTAAAGATGGCAAGCCAAATCGTAAGCTCGGACGTCGTAAGATGAATGGGGTGTAAATTATGGAACTCTACACAGCTAAACAACTTGCTGATTACTTACTATTTAGTAAGCGCAGCATTCAAATCAAAGCTAAAAACGAAAACTGGCCTTTTACAGAAGTACCTAGCCGTGGTGGCAAAGTGCGAAAATACGCGCTTAGCGATTTACCTGTATATGTTCGTATACAAGTTGAAGAGGCTATTATTAAATCAATGGATACACCAGCGTCAAAAAGTGGTGCATCTTACCTAGCTGTTAACGAAAAAGTGAACAGCCTAGACAAAGATTTAATTGACCACCAACGCCAATCAAACCTAAAAACCTTAGCCGGATTAGAAAAAATCGATCCAAAAGCAAGCGCCAAAGTGCAAATATTAAATGCAGCAGACGCATATATAAATGCAAATAAACTAGGCAAAATTGTTGGCTTAAAACTATTTAGCGAACGCTATAACCAAGGTTTAATTGAAGACGTATTAGAGTGTAAATCTGTTATACCGTCAGTGTCGCGTAATTCATTAATACGCTGGCAAAAAACCGTAGCTGAAAAAGGCATAGCAGGGCTAGCTTTAAAGCCTAAGCGTACCGGCAAATCAATCATCGACTCAGACAAAGAGCTAGCCGATTTTTGCATAGCAATGATCTACGAATACCCACACGTAAAAGCCACCCAAATAAAAGAGGGCTTAATTGCTCGTTTTTATCAAGTAGGTAAATCGTTACCAGCAGAAACCACAATCCGCGATTGGCTAACACGTTGGAAGCGCGAAAACAGCGCACTTTATACCAAAATGGCAAACCCAGATGCTTGGAAAAACAAGTATATGAGCGCCATGGGTAAAATGGACGAAAACGTAAAACGTCTTAACCAATTGTGGGAGTTCGATTCAACCCCATCAGACGTAATGCTAACCGATGGCCGCCACTCACTAATCGGAATTATCGACGTATTTAGCCGCCGTGCAAAAGTCGTAATTCACCCAACCAGTGACAGCACCGGTATCTGTTTAGTTATCCGTAAAGCAATACTCGATTGGGGCATACCCGAAATAGCCCGCACCGATAACGGTAAAGACTACACCTCAATACAAATCAAAAGTGTGTTTGACGCGCTCGACATAAAGCACGAAACAACACGCCCGTTTTCAGGTGAAGAAAAGCCCTACATAGAGCGCTTTTTCAAAACGTTCTCGCACGATATAGCCGAGCTATTAACCGGTTACATAGGTCACAACGTGTCAGAACGCCAAGCAATAGAAGCGCGCAAAACCTTTGCACAGCGTTTATTAGCAAAGCAGGGCGGTGATAAATCAGCTATCGAAATCAACATGACAGCCCAACAGCTGCAAGAGTTCGTAGATAACTGGATAGACAGCCGTTACCACCACAAGCCGCACAGCAACATAGGCAACAAAACACCATTCGATTTATTCGCAGCAAGTCGCGACCAAATCAAAGTGATCAAAGACGAGCGTTTACTAGATGTAATGCTACAGCCAATACCGTCAAATCGTGGTTTACGCATAGTAGGTAAAGAGGGCATTAAACTAAGTGGCGGATTCTATATAGCCCCAGAACTGGGCGCAATCGTAGGTGATGAAGTGCTATGC
This sequence comes from Pseudoalteromonas sp. APC 3694, assembly GCF_030407565.1. Taxonomy (NCBI): domain Bacteria; kingdom Pseudomonadati; phylum Pseudomonadota; class Gammaproteobacteria; order Alteromonadales; family Pseudoalteromonadaceae; genus Pseudoalteromonas; species Pseudoalteromonas sp. APC 3694. The sequence continues at coordinate 30,745 of NZ_JASDDE010000033.1, read as the reverse complement.
AAATGGGACCCTAAAAACGTAGGCCGTATTTACGTATTTAATCGCATGAATAACGAGTTTATCTGTATCGCAGTAGACCACGAAATTCAATCAGCAGGCATGACACGCCAAGACGTCGCACACCATGCAAAACGCAGCCAATCAGCCGAAACATCACGCAAGCTAAAAGAGCTTAAAAAAACCGCTAAAAGCGTCAACGTATCAGACATAGCAAACGAAGTGCTAGGGCATTACACAACCCAAAACAAAGCGCTTGCAACACTGCCTAAACAGTCGGTTGAACACACCAATGTCATAACGCAGTCAGCCACAAAAGCGCTCGACAGCAAGCCAACAGTCGGCTTTAGCGACGAGCAATTAAGCGAATTTGAAAAACGCCGTAAGCAGTTAGAAATTGAAACCGCCATAGCAAACGTCAACCCAACGCCGCTATTCGACAACCCACAAAGCAAAGCCATGTTTCATAAAAAACAACGCCTAACAAATCAGTTAAGCGAATCAGATGCAACCTGGTTAAACACATGGGAGCAAAACAATCGCGCATCATCAAAACGCCTAGACGACCTACTAAGCGACATGAACGCAGCACCTGCTGCAACCACAAAATTACACAAACAGTAAAGGAATAAAGCATGAAAACTAAAATAGCAATCGTAAGCAACGTAGTAGCCACACAAATGATGGTAGAAGCGCTAAACCAGCGCGCTCATGGCGTACCAGGTATTGGCCTTATTTACGGCGATCCAGGTCTTGGTAAAACCACCGCAACAGCATGGTTGGTTAACCGCTGCGACGGCATCTACATACGTGCCACATCAGGCATGACATTAGCGCAGCTTTTACGCCAAATAGTTAAAGAGCTAAGCGGCCCAGACATTTACACCCGTGAAGCCATGCTTAACTACATCATAGAGCACATGGCAATACACAATCGCCCACTGTTTATAGACGAAGCCGACTACCTATTAAACGACAAAAACACCCTAGAAATCGTGCGCGATATTCACGACCTAACCAACTGCCCAGTAGTACTTATTGGCATGGAGTCAGTGCGCCGCAAATTACAGCGTCACCGTCAATTTTATAACCGTATATCAGAATGGCTAGAGTTCCAGCCAACCCAACGCGAAGACCTGCAAATTATCGTCAATGCAGTCATAGAGCCAACGCTCACAATACAAGACGACCTACTAAGCCAGCTGCTTAGCGACACCGACGGCGAGGTGCGTCGCATCATCACAGGACTATCAAAAATAGAAGCCTTTGCACTGGCAAACGGCCTAACGAGCATCGACCTACAGCAGTGGGGTTCTAAAGAATTTTTCCTTAAAAAAGCGTAAGGAGAGATTCAGTGAGCCGCCCACAACTACAAGACGCATGGCAAGCAATGAGAATCCTAAAAACATTCTCATTGCAACAAGTGCGCGATGCCATAGAGCACACAACACTCGACAGCTTAAAAGCCTTTGCAAAACGCCTAATCGCAGCAAAGGCCATAGCCGAAAATGTTGATTACGAACACATCACCTACACCGTTTTAAACGCCCAATACAAGCCGTTTAAACAAGTCAATAACAGTGATGCAAAACAAAAAAACTCAGGGAGACAGCGCATGTGGCAATCAATGCGAATCCTAAATGAATTTGACGCAGGGCAAGTAGCAAGCACCGCCGACATATCGGTAGCCTCTGCGCGTTCATATATCTCAATTTTAAAAAAAGCAGGGTACATATTTGTTGTCAAATCAGCCCCGCGCACAGGCTCAGTCATTGAGCGAGCAGGAGAGACAACCATATACCGCATGCTTAAAAATACCGGTCCTAAACGCCCCGTTCCAAAAGCAACAGGCGTATTTGACCCAAACACAAACGAGCTAGTTGAGTTTAACGCCGTGCAACGTAAAACCGTAAAAATAGCCCCCGTCACACTGGGAGAAGCGCATGACTTCAACAACTAACTGGCTACACGTTTTAAAAGACGAAGTAGCAAAGCAAGGCATGCGCAGCGTTGCCGAAAAACTAGGCGTAAGTAAAGCCACAGTAAGCCAAGTAGTAAACGACAAATACAAAGCCTCTACACACGTAATACAGCAGCGTGTAGAGGGTGTATTTATGGCATCAACAGTAACTTGCCCAATCTTGGACGAAATACCGCTGAACGAATGCCTAGAACATCAAAACAGAAAGTTCGCAGCAACCAACCATGTACGCGTAGCGCTATATAGAGCCTGCCGTAACGGTTGCCCACACTCAAAATTATGCGGGAGTAAATAACTATGCAACTACGCAACGCACTAAAAGAGTTACAAAAACAAGGGCTGCAAATTATCAGCTCACACAAAGGCTTTAGCCGCCATGTAATCGAAGTGGCAGGCCAAGCCCCAGCACACTTACCCGTAATAACCGAAACAAAAAACGGGCGAACGCGACAAGTTCGTCCAGCCAAATTACACGGCCAAATCATCATTTTTATAGAGAGATAACCACTATGCCACAAGAATTTTTAATTAATCAAAAAGGCCACCAGGTGCCAGTTAAAGCTATACGCCCAGCCGACATAATTCGCCATGAATTTGTGCAATCAGCCATAGCTAAAGCCAAAGAGCAAAGCAAAGCACTAGCTGAGTTTAAAAAGCAGCAAATGAGCGAGTTTGACGCATTCATAGCCCTACTGGCGCAAGAGTACGCGGTAGAGTTGGGCGGCACTAAAGGTAACGTCACGCTACGCAGTTTTGATCACAAACAAAAAGTAACCCTCCAAGTGCAAGAAAGCATAGAGCTTGGCCCCGAGCTATTAGTAGCAAAAGAGCTAATAGACGAATGCCTAAACGAATGGAGTGAGGGCGCAAACGAAAACCTCAAACTCATTATTGAACAAACCTTTGCCACCGACAAAAAAGGCAAGGTGAGTGTGCAAAAAGTGCTAGGGCTACGCCGCCTTAAAATCAGCGACGACAGCGGCAAATGGCAGCGTGCAATGGACATTATAGCCGACTCAATACTGGTAATGGACTCAACCCGCTTTATTCGTTTTTACGAAACCATAGGCGAGCACGAACACGCTATATCACTCGACATAGCCAAGCTATAAGGAGCAATTCATGGAAGGCATAACAATTCAAGTAAGCGAACACAGCGAGCTACAAAACATCGTAAATCAGGTCGCTCAAAGTAAAGAACCAGTAAGCATTAACTTTGTATTTCAAAACATCACCTTTGTAGTGCAAAGCCAACTGGTAAGTGTAAACCCAACAACATTAGGCCCAACCACAAAGCCTAATTAAGTAACCAAAAAGCGCGCACGGACGCGGCTTTTTATCAAAGTGTTTTACCCAAAGCAAAAGCACTTTGATAAACAGCAAACAACAAAAGGAGGTCACATGGCCTATATCGTAAAACCAGAATTAGAGCTAAGACAGCTTGTTGCCCTAGTTAAGTTTTTAGAGTGCTCACACAAGCTAGCAGTAGACACCAGCGTATTTACAGACCAAGAAGCCGAGCTAATAGGCCAAGGCTACTTAGCCCTACGTGCGCAGCTAGAAGAGTTTAAAAATGACTAAAGCAAAGCTAATACAGCTAATTCACATAGCAAAAGGGCAACTAGGGCTAGACGACGACACCTACCGCGCCGCATTACTCGGCTCAGTAGGTAAAACGTCATGCAGCCAAATGAGCCTACCCGAGCTAAACAAAGTGTTAGACCACTTTAAAAAAGCAGGGTTTAAAACAAAGGCTAAACGCCGTTTAAGCCCTAAATCGTCACCAAAGCAATTAGGCGAAATAAACAAAATCCGCGCAATTTGGATCACCATGCACAAACAAAGCTTTGTGCGCGATGGCTCAGAAACCGCGCTAGACGCCTACGTAAACCGCATGCTAAATCGTGCCAAGGTGGGCGAAAACGTCAGTTACCACACCCAGTTTTTAACGCTCACGCAAGCCATACAAGTGCTAGAGCCGCTTAAAAAATGGCATAAACGCGAAATGGTAGCGCATTTAAAAGCAAACAACATGCAAGCGTACGAAGCATTTAACTGCCTTGTATCAGGCCAAACCTACGCACGGCCAATACCGCTTAGCACCGTACCCCATAAATCATACCAAGCCGTATGCAACATATTTGAGATCAGCACCAATGAAATTAACCCGTTGCCCCGTGTGTAAAAGCCACCTAAGCCTAGATCAGCTAGTGCAAGACGACGCAGGCAAAGAGCTATTAAGCATCGTAGCCAGCATCAACAAGCGCACAGCCCAGGCATTGGTCGGTTACTTAGCCCTGTTTCGCCCAGCAAAGCAGGACTTAAGTGCCACACGTGCAGTAAAGCTAGCCCATGAAGTACTTGCCCTAACCGAGAACGTAGCGGCACTGGGCCACGCTATGGAGCAAACCACCAATTCAATCATGGCAAAGCGAGTAGGCCAGCCAAACATTAAGCCGCTTGCAAACCATAACTACTTAAAACAAGTGCTCACCACCTCACTAGAGCAAATAGTGCAGCCAACCGCAGCAGAACGTAGCCGCAGTATGGAAATAAAACGCCAGGGCTTAGAAATGAGTGAGCAACAAAACCACCAAGCCTATTTAGAGCAAATGAACCGCTACGGCGCAAAAGTGAATAAGGAGGACAAATGAGAACAGGCCAAAAGCTTGTACTGCAAGCCTTAGAAAAAGAGCAAAAGCGTTTAACGCTTAAAGCTCAAAAAGCAGCCCAGTTATCAGAGGACTTTATAAATGCACCATCAATAATGATGGAGGCAAGGCGTAAAGCCGCTGACATTTTAAATACAGGTGGGTATGAAAAAAACATTAATAAATTTGAAGAGTTAGCAAGCCAAGAAAAAACAGCAATTAACTTAATGGAAAAAGATGCCAATAAAGTATTTGACGCTGAAAATAAGGCTAAAAGCGATCTTGATGAATTTTCATATGAACTTTCATTTTTATCAATGAGATATAACCGAGGTGGTGTATGAGCGAACAACAATCAGAGCTTTTTGGCGAAAGCGTAGAGCAGCTGCAAGACTGCCTAAGCAAGCTATCTACTGAGGATGCAGCCGAAGTACGTAAACGCTGGCCTAGCAACCTACAATCGCTTGCATTGCTTATTGAAACCCAACTAACCAAGGCCAGCGTAAACAACCCGCAAGGGGTAGGCGAAGCCATAACCCTAGCAATAGGCCATTATTTTGGTGGGCGCGACGTATACATACCCACCGACCAACGCCTAAAAGCAGCCCTGCGCGATATACAAATATGGCAAGAATACAAAGGCAACAACATAGAGCAGCTTGCCAATAAATTTAAACTAACAGAGCGCCGTATAGCTGAAATAATCCAGCACCAGCGCATTGTAGAAACCGAGCGCCGCCAAAGGAGATTATTTTAATGAGCAACCCAGCCAAAAAAGCCCCAATGAGCGAAGCGGTCAACGTAGCCGCCGAGGCCGAAGAGTACGTAGATACCCTAATAGTTGATATGTTAGAGGGTAAGCACCCAAACAATTACGTACTACTGGGCACACTGCAAGAACAGCACACCGACATACAAATACAGCTGCACGTAATGCAAGACGAAAACAAATTCATAGACGAAGTAGGCGCACCGCTCATAGCTAAAACGACCGCAGCGCTTGAAAAAACAAAGGCACAAGACCTAGAGTTTATGCTTATTCACCAGCCAAACGAGCTGCTAAGAGGCATTACCGAACTACAAAAAAAGCTAAAGGAGCTAAGCCAATGAGCAGCACAATCAAAGCCGCTGAAAAAATGCTACAAACCCAGCAGTTCTATAACTCACTGGCCTTGGCTAAAGTGTTTGGAGTGTCAACTAATCGCGCAGCCACTTGGTTAAAAAACATCAAAGAGCAAGAGAGCTACCAAACATTAGAAAGTACAGATCAAAGCGGTAGCATAAAAGTGTTATCAATTAACGGCAGAAAAGCCAGTATAGAAGACCTACAAACTAGGGCATTATTATTTAAACGCCCATCAATTATTACCAGTACACAAATTTGAAATACCAAAAAGCCGCTTTACGCGGCTTTTTTATTGCTAGTTAATCCAGTGTTGAACAGTACTTAAACCCGTGCCACCGTGGTTTAAAAAGCAATTAAACGGCTTAGAATCCCCATACCCACCATAACCATTTTTAGCATTCACTTGCATAGCTAACACTAATCGCGCCCCGCTTGCATCATCGCGCCATTGCTTTTCATGCGACACAACAATAAACGAATTGGGATCACGCCAGGCATAGCTGTTTTTTGCAAGCGCAGTGCATTGCTGCAAAATAGAATGACTAACGCCAGGGCTTGGCGCTTTGCTTACTTTTAAATGCAGCTCTTTAGCATCCGGTGCGCAAGGGGTTTGGCTAAATGTGGGCACATCATCAATAACACATTTATAAATAGCCGCATGGCTTGAAAGTGAAAACAACGCGATTAAAACAAAGGCTGGGTATTTCATAAATTAAGTCCTTTTAAATGGTAACTAGCGAAAATGGCTAACTTGCAGTACCATAAAAAACTTTATTAAATCTGTCTACTTTTTAACTAAACTTTCCCGAAACCCCGCACGGCCAACACCTAAGCACAACCCCCCACAATACCGAAAAACAACAAGGCTTTTCGGTATGTTCGTATTCAACCCACTCAACTTAAATTATTTTAAACAAGTGCCCGAAGTGCAAAATGCGCTTGCCCCGTACTCGCTTAAATTTGCCCAGTGCATATTACCTATCTTGTATTTGGAGGGAGGCTTGCGCAGCGATGGTGGGTTAAATAACGTAGCATCAGACCGTGGCGGCCTTACCAAATACGGTATAAGCCAGCGCGCTTACCCAACTGTAGATATTAAAAACCTAACGCTTGCTAAAGCGCTAAGCCTGTATCACCGTGATTATTGGCGTGCCATGCACTGCGAGCAAAGCCCCGCAGGGGTTGACTTTATGCTGCTAGATGGCGCAGTACAGCACGGCGCACCCGCCATGACCCAATTAACCCAGCGATTAGTCAACTCAAAGCCCGATGGTCGCATGGGGCCAAAAACCCTAGCCGCTATCCTACAGCGTCCAGCCCTTAGCCTAACCGTATTGCTCAGCGTAAACCGTGGCCGTAAGTACGCCCGCATTTGTGCAAACGACTCAAGCCAAAAGCCAAACCTAGAGGGCTGGTATAACCGCCTAGCCCATGTAACCGAATTTGCAGTAAACCAGCTAAGCGGGGTGGCCTAATGGGTAAAAATTGGGATTGGTCATATCAAAAAGGTCGCGAGAAACGCATGGAGCAAGAAGTTGATGCGCGCATGCACAACATGCCATTCGACCCCCGCAAAATACCAATGCACAGCCATTGCGGCACCATGCAAAGCCACTTTAATAAAGGCTGGCAATCAGTAAGAGCCATCGATATACAGCTACGGGTAGACGGCCAGCAAAGCTACAAAAACGCCCGTGAAGCCCTTAAAAAACGCTTTGGAGAGTCTAATGGCCGCTAAAGTAAAACCACTTACCACAGCGCAAAACACCGTTATTAAAGAGCTAGCGCTTACCTTAGTGTTTAGCGAAATAGAGCAACAGGTAGTTAAGCCAAGTTACGAAGAGGCCACCGGTAAAAAGTACAACTCACAACACCCCGAGTCATTTACCAACAAAATGTTAAACGCCAACCCCAAAGCTAAACAGGTATGGCACGCCTTGCAGGACGCAATTAAAAAAGAGCACAAGCGCCAACACCGACTTTGTAAGGAAGATAAAAATGGCAATTAAAAACTGGTTTAACGTGGTCGAGCCAATCACCAATTTAATTGATGATCTCTTTACCAGCGACGAAGAACGCCAAGCCGTTACCAACGAACTCAAGCGCATTGAAAACGCAGGTCAAAGCCAAGTGCTAGAGCTTGAGGGCAAAATTGTCGAGCTACAAGGCAAAGTGCTAGAGGCGCAATCGCAAATTATTACCGCCGAGGCCAAAGGTGAAAGCTGGCTTCAACGTAACTGGCGGCCTATCACCATGCTTACGTTCTTAGTGTTGGTGTGCCTTGATTCATTCGGTCTATTAGCGTTTCGCTTATCAGAGCAAGCATGGGATTTATTGCAACTTGGTATAGGTGGTTATGTTATTGGCCGCTCAGTTGAAAAAGCCGCGCCAAGCGTTAAGCAAAGCATTAAAAACGTCATTGAAAAAGTAAGGAAACCGCAGTGAGCAAATTAGACGACGCGCAAAAAATAGAACAACACCTACTCGATGCCGCGCTATCAATTCAGCGCGAAAAAGCAAATACGTCCGGTGCAGCGTTTATGCACTGCCAAGAGTGTGGCATAGACATACCAAAACAACGCCGTGACGCGGTTAAAAACTGTAGTACCTGTGTAGATTGCCAATCACTCATTGAAATACAACAACAGCACTATAGGCGCTAGCATGGATTTTATATTGGAATGGTGGAAAGCATTTTTAACCGTAGGTATTGCCATTATTGGGGCAAGCGCACTGGCATGGTTGCGCAGCACCTTTGTAACTAAAACAACCCATGAGGTTGTATCTAAAGCGTTAGAAAGCCGTTTAAGTGCCGTAGAAAAAACAATAGAAGACCTGCCCAACGCCGACGACATACACGACCTAGACAAACGCCTATTAGAAGTAAGCGTAAAAATAGACGGCCTTAACCCACAGCTCACCGACATAAAACGCTTAACCGACTTACTAATGGAAAACGAACTCAGAGGCACGCGCAGCAACGACAGCTGAGCAGGCTAACCAAAATTTAATTCAGGAAAAACCACCATGGCAATGTTACAAGTTCAAGCCGAGCACCAACGAATTAGCATACTTATAACGCTAAAAGAATCCGCCGATTTTGGCGCTAACACCAGTATGCTAGCCGATGTATTGCAGCGCTATGCACTGGGTTGCAGTCGCGATCAGCTTAAAACCTTACTCAATTGGTTAGAGCAAAACGGCTATATAACACTCGATAAACTCACAGAAAACACATGGGTAGCCCGTATTACGCAATCAGGCATCGACGTAGCCGAGGGCATAAGTGTAGTACCTGGCATTAAACGCCCTGGGCCACGAGGTTAACTATGAGCGAGTCAATCCGCAGAGGCCAACCCAGCAAAGTTGATTTACTGCCCGAAGACATTAAAAAGCAGCTCGACTCAATGCTACGCGACAAACGCTTTAGCCAGGGCGAAATACTCGACGCCGTAAATACCCTTATTATTGAGTCAGGCTTAGACGAGGGCGCAACCATTAGCCGCAGTGGCCTAAGCCGCCACGCACAAAAAACCGAAGCCATAGGCCAAAAGCTACGCGACCTGCGCGAGTCAACTAAAGCACTTACCGCAGAGCTTGGCGAAAAGCCCACAGGCGATACCACCAAGCTTATTTTAGAAATGGGCCGTTCTCAGCTGTTCCGCGCTATGCAGCAACAAATGATGAACCCCGACGAAGACGCAGCAGTAGACATCGACACCATAAAAGACGCCATGCTAGCAGCTCAGCGACTAGAGCAAACCGCTATGGCCGCACACAAACGCCAGCAAGAAATCGAAAAAGCCTATGCGCAAAAGCTCGCCAAAGACCTAGACCAAAAGGTTAAAAACGAAAACTTACCGCAAACCGCAGACGACATGCTGGCATTTTTCAAACGCGACATATTAGGGCTAAAGCATGACTAGCACCGCGCAAAGCGTTACCCAAACCAACGAGCTACCGCTTAGCAAAGTGTCAGGTTCGTTAGCGGTTGCCATGGGCACAGACATACTTTTTGGCTATCAAAAAGCATGGATGGAAGACAACGCAATAGTAAAAATTGCCGAAAAGTCACGCCGTACTGGGTTAACCTTTGCCGAAGCACTAGACGACGTACTAAGCGCAGCAGCAACCGCCAACGGCCAGAACACCTATTACCTTGGCTCAGACAAAGAAATGGCTAAGGAGTTTATAGACGCCTGTGCATTTTGGGCGCAAAAGCTCAACATGGTAATGGGCGAAGTGGAAGAGGGCATATTTGAAGAAAAAGATCCAGACGGCACAAAGCGATCAATCAACACCTTTGAAATTAAATTCCCAAATACCGGTAAAAAAATTGTAGCGCTCAGCTCCAATCCACGTAACTTGCGTGGCCGTCAAGGCAACGTAGTAATAGACGAAGCCGCATTCCACGACAAGCTAGACGAAGTACTAAAAGCTGCCATGGCCCTTACCATGTGGGGCGGTCGAGTACGTATTATTTCAACCCATAACGGCGTAGATAACCTATTTAACACCCTAATTACCCAAGCAAGGCGCGGCACTAAAAAGTATTCCGTGCATCATATCCCCATTGATAAAGCGCTTAAACACGGTCTATATAAACGCATTTGTTTGGTAAGTGGGCAAACGTGGACGCAAGCCAAAGAAGACGAATGGCTAGCTAATCAAGTTGATTTTTACCCCACGGCCGATGCCGCAAACGAAGAGCTATACTGCGTACCAAGCCAAGGCGCAGGCCAATACCTAAGCCGACGCCTGCGTGAACGTGCCCTAAGTGACGACTGCAAAGTAATACGCTACGAAGCCCCCACCGACTTTGAAAGCTGGACAGAAGAGCAGCGAGTAAAAGACGTAGCCACATGGCTTGAACAAAATAGTGATGATTTACTCAGTGGGTTAAATCCTGATCTAACCCATGCCTTTGGTGAGGATTTTGCCCGCAAAGGCGATTTAACCGTATTCAGTATTGGTGAAATAAACCAAGACACCAGCCTAACCGTGCCCTTTATGGTCGAGCTGCGCAACGTCACCTACGAGCAGCAAAAGCAAATCATGCTCTATATTTGTGACCGCATACCAAAACTACGCGGCCTAGCGTTTGACGCCACAGGTAACGGTGGTTTCTTAGCCGAAGCAGCAAGCCTTAAATACGGCACCGAGCTAGTAGATAGCGTGCATTTATCACAAGCCTGGTATCGCGAGTGGATGCCAAAACTAAAAGACTACTTTGAAACTAACAACATCACGCTACCAAAAGACCAAGACGTACTAGACGACCTAGGCCAAATTAAACTTAAAAACGGTATTGCTCAGGTAGATAAAGGTAAAAACACTGGCACCGATGGCAACAAACGCCATGGCGATAGCGCCGTATCAATCGCCATGCTAATACGGGCAGCCGAAATGGACGGCAGCGCCATAGAATACACACCACTGCCTAGCAAAGCTCAGCAAGCCGCTAACAGTCTACGCCCCGACCACAGCGACGACCTAGCAAGTGATCGTAAGGCAGCCTGGTAATGCCACGTTTTAGAGTCGTTTACCAAGCGCTATTTACAGCCAAAGCAGAGCAGCTTGATATAACCGCCGCCAATTTAGCCAAGGCCCACCAACACACTAAAACGCTAGACGTATACGTGCTAAGCGTTAAGCCCATCATAAGAGTAACCGCATGAACCAAATAGTAGACATTCACGGCAACCCGCTAAATTCAACCGACTTTAAGCAAGCCCAAACCCAGCAAGATAGCCGCATTGGCATGCTAATGCGCCAATATGCTGAGCATCCAAGCGAAGCGCTTACCCCTGCTAAGTTGTCGCAACTATTAAAAGATGCCGATGCAGGTAACTTATCAGCCATGGCCGACCTAGCAAAAGACATGGAAGACAAAGACGGCCACCTATTTAGCGAACTTACCAAACGTCGCAGAGGCTGGCTTAAGTACGATTGGTCAGTAGAGCCACCGCGCAACGCCACAGAGCAAGAAGAAAAAGACGCCGCAGCAATTCAAGAAATACTAGAAGATGCCACCTGGCTAGACGACCTACTATTTGATTGCAGCGACGCCATACTAAAATCGTTTTCATGTAACGAGCTTAATTGGGCATTTGATAACGGCGAGCATATTATTACCGGTTACGAATTTCGCGACCAAAACCTATTTCAAACCCACCCAGATAACCGCAATCAGCTTATGCTGCGCGACAATAGCTACACAGGCCAAGCGCTAAACCCGTTTGGTTGGTGTGCCCACGTTCACCGCAGTAAGTCAGGTTATATACACCGCACCGGTTTAACATCAACCGTGGCATGGCCGTACTTATTTAAAAACTATTCAATACGCGACCTTGCCGAATTCCTAGAAATTTACGGCCTACCGCTGCGCCTGGGTAAATACCCTAATGGTGCCAGCGAAGACGAAAAAGCCACCCTGTTACGTGCCGTGCTTAGCATCGGCCATAACGCAGGCGGTATAATCCCTAAAGGCATGGAAATCGACTTTCAAAACGCAGCCAACGGCCAAGCCGACCCATTTGAAGCCATGATCAAGTGGTGTGAAACCACCCAAAGCAAAGCCGTATTAGGGGCAACGCTCACCAGCCAAGCCGATGGCAAAACCAGCACAAACGCCCTAGGCAGCATTCATATGGACGTGCTAGACGACATAACCGAAAGCGATTTAAAGCAAGTAGCCAACACCATAACGCGCGATATTATTTACCCAATGCACGCGCTTAACTCTAAAAGCTACTCAGGCGCGCGCCGTATCCCGCGCTTTAAATTCGACACCAGCGAAGCCGACGACATAGCCGTACTCGCACCTGCGCTTAAAATACTCACCGAGGCCAACTACCCAGTGCCGGTTAGCTGGGTAAGTGAAAAAACCCAAATACCACTCCCAGAAAAGGGCGAGGCCATTTTAAGCATTGCACCACTTACCGCACCAAACGAACCAAGCGCCGCACTAAAAGGGTTTGCTGCGCTTAAAAATACACCGCAAAAAGATAACGCCGACCTAGTAGCCGAGCAGCTGGCCGCACAAGCACAAACTCACTTAAACAGCATGAGCGATGCCGTAACCGAGCTGGTTAAAAACGCCAGCAGTTTAGAAGAAATCCGCGACGGCATACTAGAACTAGAGCCACAAATAAGCACAGAGGGCTTTAGCGAGCTAATGGCAAAGGCCATGGCAGCCAGCGAATTACTAGGCGCACTAGAAGTGGATGAGGGGCGTTAAATGGCTGTTAGATACGGCTCATTACCGTTTGATGATGCCATACGCTTTTTTAGGCAAAAGCTAAACACCCCCAGCACCAGCTGGGATGATGTATGGCAAAACGCCCATAACCGCGCATTTATGGTAGCAGGTGTAACTAAGGCCGACATGCTTAACGACTTTTACACATCAGTCGACAAAGCCATAAGCGAGGGTAAAAGCCTGGGCTGGTTTCAAAACGAATTTAATAACATTAAATCGCGTTACGGTTGGGAGCACAACGGCCAGCCTGCATGGCGCAGCCAGTTAATATACGAAACCAATATACGCCAAGCCTATAACGCAGGGCGCGAGGGGCAAATACAAACCCTTAAAGCCAGCCGCCCTTATGCACTATACAAACACGGCGATAGTGAAACCCCGCGCGTACTGCACTTAAAATGGAATAACCTAGTGTTACCGGTTGATCATCCATGGTGGGATACCCACAGCCCACAAAATGGCTGGGGCTGTAAATGTAAAAAGTTTAGCCTAAGCGAACGTGAGCTTAAACGCCGTGGCCTAACTGTAGGCACCGCACCCGACGAGGGTAACTACACCTGGACAAACAAAAAAACAGGCGAAGAGTTTGAGCTACCACGCGGTATTGATCCGGGCTTTGACTACACCCCCAAAAATACAGCGCAGTTAACAAGCCAGGCTAAAAAGCAAGTGGCCGACAAACCACCGCTTACACAGCGCGTAGCAGACTACCAAGCAAGCCGTATTGTGCCATCGGCTTATAGCACCGCTAAAAACGTTACTGCACTAAAGCTCGACCCACTATTAGCCCAGCTCGATAGCGAAGTACTTAACGGCTTAAACAGCTTTTTAACCGCCAAGCAAACTAAAACCTTGTTTGTAAAAAGTAACGAAATGAGCGCAGGCTCTAAAGCAAACGCAGCCATACGTAGTGAGGTAGGCGAGTATTTAGGCGTAGACGACTTTTACGCCCGTATGCAATACGCAACCCGAAGCCCTAAACGGGTAGGCGGGTTTACCTCAGTGGGGTTTGAGCATGTAGTGGTAAAAGTAAAAGCCAGCCAAAACTTAGCCAAGGTAGACATGCAAGCCGTGCAAGATACCGCAGCACTTACCGTAAGGCTTGCCGCTAACAACGCAGGTAAGTACAGCTTTAAGCACAATGGGCAAACCTTAAAACGCGATCACACAATATCAAGTACACTTAACGCACTAGATAAAAACGAAGCCCACGCAGTGGTAGCCACATGGCTACACGAACTAGGGCACCAAGTGCATTACTACGCAGGCGCACCGGCCTTTTTAAAAAACGCCTTACCCGTAACCTATTACGGAGCCGCCAACAAATACGAAGAATTTGCCGAGGCATTTACCGCCTGGGCGCTGGCTCGCAAAGAGCTTAAAAAATGGCAACCCGACCTAGTAAGCTGGATAGACCAACTAGTAAACGATGCCGCTAAATCACAGGAAAAAAGACGATGACATTACTACAACAAGCGCAGCAGCTGCTAAAGCAAAACCCATACACCATACAAACGTGCCGCGATTTTGCACACCTTGAAAAACGCGCCAAAGGCCAAGAAGCCGACCAAATAGCCGACCTACTACCTGCACTAATCGCAGGGCTAGACCAGCAAACACATATGCAAGCTTTTGAAGAGGGGCTAGTGTAATGGCAGGCGCTAAAATACAAATAAGCACTCAAGGCGCACAAGCTGTAAGCGATGTGCTCACCCAGCTTATTAAAAATGCCAATAACCTAGCGCCCGCATTGGGCAACGTAGGCGAGCACTTAATGCTTACTCATCGCGATCACTTTGACGAGCAGCGCAGCCCCGACGGCACACCATGGCAAGCACTTAGCCCCGACTACGCTAAAAGTAAAAAAAAGAACAAAGACAAAATACTCAGGCTAAACGACATACTGCGCGACACGCTCGCTTATAACATCGGGGACGAATCACTAGAGTTTGGTACAAACATGGAGTACGGCGCTATTCATCAATTTGGTGGCACCAGCGATATGATCCCCCGTTTAGCCGCCATACCCGCACGGCCATTTTTAGGGTTGTCGGATAATGACGAAAAAGAAGTGATTGAGATACTCAGCGAGTTCTTAATTAATTAAACCACAAACGCCTGTAAGCCATTTTAAGCGCAGATAAAAGCGAACTTGCAATCTCACAGGCAAAATTAAATACACAGCCTTAAAATCAATTTTAAACAGTGTTTAAACAGGGTTGTACGTTAACAGGAGGGTAGCCAATGCGCCCAGCACTTACCAATGCACTCACCAACGCCATAAGAAGTGCATTTAATTATACAGCAAACGAGGCAGCCGATGCTGAGCAATGGGTAGCGCAGTTAGATGGGGCTATGCAGTATTGGCAGCTGACAACGCCTATAAACCTAATTCCATTAGATGTTGTTGAAATTGATTTTATCGGCGGGGCAGTTTCTAACGGATTTGCCGCATTTATTGGAACCACAAATTTTGCAGTTAGATTTGATGTAGATACAACTAAAAGTTTTTTACGTGAGCAGGGTTTAGATGCCACTTTAAACGGTATAGCTGTTAATTCTGGCTCAACGCAAGTACCAGCAAGTGGAGAAAACAAAGCTTCACTTCTAGTATCCTCTTCAGGTGTTCTAGAGGAAATATCATCTATTGTAGGATCTCGTTTGATGAATTTACCTGTTTATAACTTTAGAGTTATTCGTAATGGCGTTGTAATCCACGAAATCCCCCTAACCAACAAAGCCCAAGGCGCAACCCAACTCGCAACAGTCGGTAACATCAACGCATTTATGCCTAATTACACTAACGCAGTTTGGAGAAAGCCATGAGCAACTTATACCAATTATACGCATTTGTAACGGCGCAATACTGGGCACTGCACTTAAATGAACGCTGGCCAGATGCCCCGCTTGTGGGCGGCTATCGCGTTTTAGTATTCACAAACGCAGATTACACATTACTTAAAGAGCAATACCCAACCGCTGAATTTAAAGAACTAACCGCCGAGCAAACAATAAGCGCTATGAACGCTAACGAGTTAGGCCCATTCGTTTGCTCGCTTGAGCAGCTAAAACAAATTATGAACCACTTTGCACCACCCGAACAACTAACCAAGGAGTAACACCATGCTATTTAGCCATGTATTTGCAGTCACCGCTGCACCCACTGTTATTAACCAAAACGATTTAGGCGCACAAACCTGCGATAACTACTCAATTATTGTGGCAGGCCCAGCGGCCAGCGTTAAATACAAAATTAAAGGAGCAACCAATCAAGTAGATTTAGGCGAGTTAACCGGTCAAAATAAACTAGAGGTTGGCGATATAACCGAGTTTGAGTTAATATCAGCATCCGCCACAGAGGTAATTATACAAGGGTTTTAACCTGCCTTAACCCCACTGTAAATTCCCGAAACACCGCACGGCCAACCAATTCAATTCTAAATCCATACTGAGCACAGATTATTCAAACTGTGCTCAGCCATGAAAAAACCATTTACTAAACAAAGCTTACTAGAAAATACAATAGGACTCGCTGTTTTATCAGCAAACCAGCCGGCTGATTTAGGCTTTGCTGCGTGCCGCTTTGCAAGCGAAATTAACGAGCAAGGTATCAGCGAGCGCGTAATGGTAATGCCAGACGGCT
Organism: Pseudoalteromonas sp. APC 3694; assembly: GCF_030407565.1. Taxonomy (NCBI): domain Bacteria; kingdom Pseudomonadati; phylum Pseudomonadota; class Gammaproteobacteria; order Alteromonadales; family Pseudoalteromonadaceae; genus Pseudoalteromonas; species Pseudoalteromonas sp. APC 3694. The sequence goes on along the minus strand of NZ_JASDDE010000033.1, from coordinate 14,086 downwards.
ATTTTAAATCACACGATGGCCGCCCGTTCGACGTACCTGCTAATGCCTGGTTACTAGACCAAGCTGCATTTGAGTTACTTAAAAGCACAGCCAGCACCCGCACCAACGACTACCACTTTGACTACGAGCACCAAACCCTACACGCCGAAGAAAACGGCAAGCCAGCGCCAGCAAGTGGTTGGTTTAACCCAAGCGATTTAGAGTATGTACCAGGTGAGGGGCTTTATGCCCTAAATGTACGCTGGACACCTAGCGCTCGTGCACACCTAAAAAACGACGAATACCGCTTTATAAGCCCTGTTTTTCATTACGACAAACAAACAGGACGCCCAACCAAATTACGCCACTTTGCCCTAACTAATGACCCTGCGGTTGATGGTATGGACAAAGTAGCTGTATTGAAATCCCAAACCAATCCAGACAATGGAGAAACCACCATGAATGCAGCTCAAAAATTGCTGAGCTTGCTAGGTATTACTGTGGATGGTGACAAAATCACCGATGCAGACTACACCCAAGCAACAACAGCGCTCACTGCTTTAAAGGCCAAGGCCGACGAAGCCGACTCGCTCACAACCCAGTTAAGTAACGCCAACGATGCCGTTGCCGCACTAAAAGCCAATAGCCCTAATGAGGTTAATTTAGCTAAGTACGTGCCGGTTGAAACCTACAACGCATTGCACACTGAAATGGTGGCCCTTAAAAGCACCACTGAAACCCAAACGGTTGAGCAGGAAATTAGCAAAGCTAAACAAGATGGCCGCATTATTGCCAGCGAGGTTGAATACTTAACAAGCTTAGGTAATCAGCAAGGCGTTGTTGCATTAAAAGCGGTGTTAGATGCCCGTTCACCAATTGCAAGCTTAACGGCTCAGCAAACCACTCACGCACCTAAGCCAGAGCAAGACAAAGACGGCTTAGCAGCACTCACAGCAGAAGACAAGTATGCAGCAGACCAATTAGGTCTTAGCCATGCTGCTTATGCCAAAGCTAAACAGGAGCAAAACTAATGGCTTTAGTGACCCCAGCAATTTTAAACGCTTTATTTACCGCGTTTAAATCTGAGTTTGAACAAGGTAAATCAGAAGCAGCACCGCAATTTAATAAAATTGCCAGTGTAATTAAATCTACATCGGCCAGTAATACCTATGGCTGGTTGGGTAAGTTCCCAAGCCTGGCTAAATGGATTGGCGATCGTAATATTCAAAGTATGAAATCGCAGGCGTACACCATTACCAACGACGATTACGAGTCAACGGTAGGCGTAGACCGCAACGACATTGAAGACGACAACCTAGGCGTGTACTCACCTATTTTTAAAGAAATGGGTAACGCGGCGGCCATTCACCCAGACGAAATGATTTTCCCATTGTTGGCAGCTGGTTTTACAACCTTGTGCTACGACGGACAAAACTATTTTGATGTTGATCATCCGGTTTATCCAAAAGCCGACGGCACAGGTGTAGCTGTGTCTACTGCCAATATGGCCGAAGATGTAGCCTACGAGGGCGAAGCCTGGTACGTACTCGACACCTCAAAAGCCCTTAAGCCGCTTATTTTCCAAGAGCGTAAAAAGCCTAACTTACTTGCTATGACAAAAATGGACGACGAAGCCGTATTCACTCGCAAAGAATACCGTTACGGCGTTGATTGCCGTGATGCAGCAGGCTTTGGTTTTTGGCAACTTGCCTTTGCTAACAAACGTGCATTAACGCCAGATAACTTATGGGACAGCATCGAAAAAATGCGCAGCTTTAAAGCCGACGGTGGCCGTAAGTTGGGTATTAAGCCAACCATGTTAGTTGTTCCTGCCAGCATGGAAAAGCAAGCCACCCGCATGTTAGAGCGTGAAATGGAATCAAACAGCTCAAACGAACTTAAAGGCCGCGTAGAGCTATTAGTAGCTGACTACCTTTAACCACCCATAAAACCCTATTAAGCACGGGGCTTTAAAGCCCCATGCTTTAAACCAGGAGTAATAATGAAATGGCTAAAAACCTTAAGCTTACTGCCCTTGCGGCTATCATTGTCCATTGCACGCAGCCTACGGGCTACCGTCGAGGCGGCATTAGTCTCACCAGCGGAAAGCAAACATTACCCGCAGAGCAGCTTACTCAAAAGCAGCTTGAAGCAATTGAAAATGATCCACGCTTATCGGTGCAAGCTGTACCGCTCGATGCGAGTACTGCGCAGAACCCACAGCTGGACGCAAATAACGTGGGTGCAGATTTAGATGCCCCTAAACTCTACGCTCAAGTTGATTACACCCAAGCCCCAATTGAGCTACAACCCGTTATTGCATTAATGATTGATGCACAAATGGAGCTTAAGCCGGTTGTTGAGCAGGTGGCTTATGAAGCACCAGGCGAAACCGAGGGCGAGGTAGTTAAAATTAAAGTATCTGCCGCACAGCGTGATGAAGCATGGCAATGGCTACAAGAAGCAGCCAAAGCAGGCGAGGGCGAGTAAATGGCCTACGCAACAATAGCCGCAATGCAAAAGCGCTTTGGTGAGCAAGAGCTTATTTATTTAAGTGAACGCGACGACGCCCCCGCTGGTGCAATTAATACCGCAGTTATTGAGCAGGCCATTACCGATGCAAGCGACATGATTAACGGCTATTTAGCTGGGCGTTATGAATTGCCGCTTGTAACGGTGCCTAACCTACTTGAGCAATTTTGTTGTGATATTGCCCGTTATAAATTAGGCACAAACGACACCCCTGAGCACATAGAAACCCGCTACAAGGACGCAGTAAAATTTTTAACCTCAGTAGCTAAAGGCGAATTAAGCATAGGTGTTAACGCCCTAGGCGAAGACGCAAAAGTGCAAGACACCGCCACCATACAAAGCGCAGGGACTGTGTTTTCACGTGAAAAGTCAAAGGGGTTTATTTAATGTTTGAAATTACCACCGACTATTTTGCCGCTCAAAATCCGCTTAAACAGGCACTTGAACAAGTACCAGGCATTAAGCGTGTTTACCTAAGCGACGAGCTAGCCAACGTAAAAGAAGACGTCCAAACAACCCCTAGCATTCACCTTATGTACTACGGCGATAACTTACCAGAGAGTAAAAACGCCGGCCATTTAATGCAGCTAACCCAAACATGGATTGTTGTGTTGGTAGTACGTAAGCAAGACACAAACGCAGGTGAGCACATAACTAACATTATTCGCGCTATGGCGGGCAAAGTGCTTAACGGCACGGGGCCATGGCTTAGAGTAAACACCCCAGCTAAACCCCAATTCACCAAAGGCCATGCGTATTACCCGCTGGCTTTTACTTGTCAAATGAGACTGAAAGGAGCGCTTTAATATGAGCGACGGTATTTTACTAGCGGGCAACATTTTTGTAGACCGCTTAAATGAGCAAGGCATAAGCACCGGCCAAATCTTTGGCCCAATCAACACCACTAAGCTAGGCATTAAGGCCGAAGCCGATTCGGTTGTACGTACATCAAATAAAAAAGCCACTAAGGGCCAATCACTTGATGACGTAAAAATAGGCAAGCCAACCGTTATTACATGGGAGTTTGACGACCAGCCAGCCGAAATGATCGCACTTGCGCTTATGGGCAATGTGGCCGCAATCAACGACGCAGCCGGTACATTAACCGACGAAGCCGTAACCATGCCTGCTAACCAATCGTGGGTTTCAGTACCAGGGCAAAACTTTACAAACGACGTAGTAGTAAAACAAGCGACTGTAACCTTAGTTGCGGGTGTTGATTACGAGTTTAACTTTGCCCTAGGCATGATACGCGCTATTAAAGGCGGTGCATTAGACGCTGGTGGCAGTATTACTATTACGGGTAGTTACAACGCTCGTACAGGTAAACGCATTAACGGTGCAACAGTAAGCCAAACGCGCTTACGTATTTTTGGCGAGGGCACAAACCTAGCCAATGGTAAGCAAGTTAACTTTGAAATTTACGACACTTCAATGATGCCAACCTCTGAGCTTGACTTAGCAAGCAGTGAGTTTGTAACCGCTGCGCTTGAGGGCACAGCTAAGCTGGTAGCAAACAAAAATGAGCCGTACTACATTGACGAGCTAGACGCTTCATAAGCCCTATTAAGCGTATTTATAAAGGGGCATTGTTTGCCCCTTTATCCCCATTTAAACCTTGTTTAAACTGAGTTAACACCATGGCAGATAAAACCCTCGAATTAGCCCTACGCATAGTTGCCGAAGCCACAGGCAAGCAAAATATTGAGCAACTGGTAACAGAGCTTAAAAATATTGAGCAAAGCGCCGATGCTGCTAATCCTGCCGCTGATAAGCTCAGTGAGTCGTTAAACCAAACCGATACAAGTGCAAAACAAACCAGCCAAACAGCGGGTAAACTTGCCAACGAATTAGACGGGTTAGCTAACCAAGCTGATCTAATACGTGCGTTTGAGCAGTCAAAGCAAAAATTAGAACAACAAGAAATTGCCACCGCAGCAGCTGCACGCGCATTAGAACAATTACAAACCGAAGCCAAAAACACCGATAAGCCATTTGTGCAACTTGCGCGCTCACTCGACGCCGCAGAAAAAGACCTAACACAAATGCGCACCGAGCTTACCCAGCAAACAAGTAAGCACACCGCACTACAAAATGCCCTTAAAAAGTCAGACGTAAACACCAATAACTTACGTGCCGCAAAGCGCGATTTAGCAGCTCAGTTTGATAAAACAGGCCGCTCAGTTGATAAGTTTAGTAATGAGCTACGCCAAGGCACTACAGCGCAACGTGCCCAAGCACAAAGCCTAGACGGTGTAATAGGCAAAGTTACCGCATTGGCTGCCGCGTATGTGGGGCTTGATCGGGTAGCCCAAGCAGTAAGCCAAGTATTTAGCACTGGTGATAAGTTTGAAAAGCTAGGCGTACAAATGCAGGGGCTTATGGGCAGCATTGCCGCAGGTGATAAAGCCACTGCATGGGTAAAAGACTTTACGTTAAAAACCCCGTTACAAATGGACGAAGTAAGCCAGGCGTTTGTAAAACTTAAAGCGTTTGGCCTTGATCCAATGGATGGCACCTTGCAGTCTATTACCGACCAAGCACTAAAGCTAGGCGGTGGGTTTCAAGAGGTACAAGGCGTAAGCCTTGCATTGGGCCAAGCCTGGGCAAAACAAAAATTACAAGGCGAGGAAATACTACAGCTGGTTGAACGTGGTATCCCAGTATGGGATTTACTGCAAAAATCAACAGGCAAAAACGTACAAGAATTACAGCAATTATCTACAGCAGGTAAGTTAGGCCGTGATGTAATTAAAGGCTTAATTGATGAAATGGGGCGTAGTAGCGTTGGCTCAGCAGCTGCGCAAATGGCGTTATTTAGCGGGCAGGTATCTAATGCTAAAGACAACATGGCCCAGTTTTATAACCTTATAGCGCAAAGTGGCGCTATGGAGTGGTTAAAAGGGCAAATAACCGCCCTTAATACCGAATTTGCAGCCATGGCGAAAGATGGCCGTTTAAAAGAATGGGCGCAGCAAATTAGTGACGCCATTGTAAGCACGGGTAAAGCAATACAAAACACCGTTACTACCATGTACGAATACCGCGAAGAAATAGCCACCGTAGCCAAAGTGTGGTTAGCCCTTAAAGTAGGCACCTATTTTAGTAGTGTGATCAGCGGCGCTACTACGGCCATTGCATCGCTAAGAACCTACCAAGCAGCCATAGGCGCAACCACCGTAGCCACCAATGCCGCAGGTATTGCAGCGGGTAAGTGGGGCATGGCTCTAAAAGCCGTGGGCAAAGCCGGCTTATACACCTGGTTAATTACCGAGTTAATAGACGTAGGTTTACTATACAAAGACCTGCTAGTAGCAGAGGAAGCGCTGCGCAAATCTAAGCAGCAATCAGCCCAACAAGCCCAGTTACTTGCTGACGAGCTAAAGTATTTATCTAATTCTACCGGTTTGGTTATTACCAACATGACCGAGTTAGACGCGCTAATAGAAGCCGGCACACTTATTTGGGATGAGGCAAACCAGCAGTATATAAATGTTGAGTACCAGCAACAAAAACTCGCCGAGGCCACCGCTAAAACCCTAGAAGCTGAAAAGCAGCGCCAGGCTTTTTTAAGCTTATCGTTACCCGAAGCCCTTAAAACCATTGCGTCATTAGAGCAACAAGCAACAGCCATGGACGGTGTAACCGTTGGGGTTGATGGCTTTATTCAAAGCATTGAATCTGCCCGTGTGGCAATACAAGGCGCGGGTGAGCAGTACCAAGGCCAGTTGGCTATTTTAGATGCCCTACAAATTAAATTTGAAGAGCACGGCGCAATGCTTGAGCGCCAAAAGGTATTTGCTGGCGATGTTGAAAAAGCCTACAAAGAGCTTGGTTTAACCTCAACCAAAGCCCTAGACGATACAGCTAATAAGCTGCGCGCTGCTTACGAGCTAATGCAGCAATCCGAGCAGCCGTTAGGCATACAACGCCAGGCATATTTAAAATGGGCAGAGGCTGCTATAGCTGCCGCAGATGCAACCGACCAAACCATACCCGCGAGCATTCAAGCCGCAGCAGCTGCATTGGGCCTAACTAAAGAGCTAGATAAGCTCATTGAAAAAGCAAATGCTCTTAAGCCTGTTACTGACACAAACAGCGACGCGGTTAATCGCTTTGCCCGTGAGCTTGATCAAACCCGTGCGGCAATCATTACTAATCAGCAAGTAATGGCGAGCAGCACGGCCACCGCAGAACAAAAAGCCCAAGCCCAAGCCGCGCTTACTATTCAGCAACAACGCTTAACCGACCAAACCACCGACTTAAACCGTGTGCAGCAGTTAGAACTAGCAAGCCTAGGGCAATTGCAAAGAGAGCACAGCCGGCTAACGGATGAATTAGCCCGCTTAAACGATCGTTATTCAGCAGGTACGTTAACAGCCCAAGAATACAACTATCAAAAAGAGCGTTTGGGCGATGTATTAGCCGTTGTAAATAACTTATTGGGCGATTTTAAAGGCGCTCAAGATGCGGCCACAGCATCTACCCGCGCAGCTACACAAGCCACTAACGACCAAGTAAAAGCTAACGAGTTTGCAACTAAAAGCCTACGTGAGCAGCGCGACGAGTTAGACCGTGTATCACGTTCAGCAAGCACAGCAGCTACTAGTGTAGGGCGTTATAATTCAGCACAGCGAGCCAGTGTAAGCGATGTTGTAGACTACCAAGAAAAAAACGGCACAGGCGCATACGACTTAAACACCAAGGCCATACGTGACGAAAAAGCGAAACGTGCTAATGAGGGTTTTTCTAATAGCCAGTTTGGTAAATTTAGCAGCCAAATAGATAACGCCAGCACCAGCGCCGCCCTTAGCGATTTATACAATAAAATTAATAAGCAGCTTACGTATTTAACACGTGAGCAAAAAAGCACATTAAATGCAGCCATTAACGCACAGCGAAACGCGCTAAAAGCGCAACAAACAGCTCAAAAAGCGGTGCAGCAATATGTACCACCTACGTACAGCAGCACTCCAAGCTATTCGCCAGCGAGCAATAATGCGCCTAGTTACAGCGCCTCTAACACTCAGTTAAACAGCCTTACTAACGCTATTAACCAGCTTGTTGCGCTACTTAAAAAGCAGCAACCAAGTACGAGTAACGCTAAAACTGTACGCTTAGAGCTTGCTTTACCAGGTGGGCAAACAGCCAGTATTTTAGCCGATTTTGAAGAGCAGTTTTTACAACGCCTAGAACAGTTGAGTAACACCCAATGATTATTATTAACGCACAGCAATTAGATAATTTTACATGGCTTGATGAAATCGACTATATACCGGTTGCCGAGCAAGCAGAGCGCGCATTAAACGGCGCGCAGCACATAGAAAAAACCCTTATACCACTAGGCCGCCCAATTAATTTATACAGCGATTTTGAACAGGCAAGCGTAGTTAATCCATTACTTGAGCATGCAAAAACCACGCTTGATGCCTTTGAAATAACTATACGCGGCACGGTATTTAATGTTGTTTGGGACCACACCCAAAAAGCAGTAGAAGCCACGCCACATACTTACTTTTCAGACGCAGCACCAACCCATTACCAAAACGTAAACCTACGTTTAAAAACCGTTTAAAGGCCAAATAATGCTTAGAACCGATTTAAAAATATTTAAACCACAGCGCATTGGTAACGAGCTATACGCTGGCGGCCACCGCACAAGTAATGCAATTGTAAGCGGTAAACTTAACGATGTGTTTAGCTCAATTAGTGACATTGATCATGCGCGTTCATCGTTTGATTTAGTAAAGCTGTACCCAGCGCTTAGCACAGACGATGCAAGCCGCTTGCAAGATGCGCATATATTCTTAAGCGACCAACCAGACGACCCGCTTGTAAACGTACTGCTAGTAGAAGCCCAAGAGCTAAAAGACACTGACACCGTTGCTGAAATGCTGCCTTTACTCGGCCTTGAAACAACTAAATTTCATGGTACCAGCATTTTAACTGCCCCAGTTGATAATCAAGGGCAGGAGCTTACAGTTGAATCGGTCATGCGCTCACTAACGCCAAGCGTTAAAACAATTAATACTAAAGTGGGCTTAAAACCCGATGCAGAGCCTGCGTTCAGCGTGTACCGCACCAAACGCATTCAAAGCTTTGGCAACATCACCGAAGTTAATATACCGGTTCCCGATATGCTGATTGGTGATCCGCACTTTTTTGCCGAGTACCAATATGCTCGATATATAGGTCATGGAACAAGCCTTGGTGTTCATTTAGCTGTTTTAACTGAGCATATGGCGCAATCAAGACTTACATTTGAAAACGGTATCGTATCAGCATCATTAACCCAACCGGTAACTAAGCATAAGTATTTTACGCTTAGTTATATGTCTGAAGAAGATATGCGATTTCATTCGTTTTCGACCAGCCCAACCCTTACGCTAGCCCCCGGTGAGCGCGTTTTAAAAAACTCGGTACGAGTCAGAAAAGTAGGTATTGAAGGAATATTTGAAGATGATGGCTTAGGCAATTTCATTCACGATGGCTATGTATTTGCAACAATTGACTATGAAACCGGGGTTATAACTGAAATAGACCCCGTTGAATATAACAGCACAGTACAAGCTAATCTCGGTGCTATTATCATAAGAAGCAACTTAGAAATCACAAAAAAACAGTGGCAGCTACCCAACTCAAGCTTTGCGCGTGACTCACTTTATATAACCTTTGAAACAACCGCAGGTGCCATGCTTAGCGCATCAAGCGATTTAAGCGGTGCAATAACTGGCACCAAAGTAACCGGCACAGTAAGCGATACTGGGTATGTTGAACTGGTATTTGCCGAGGGCGTAAAGCCTGACTCAATAAGCTACGATTACAACGAAGTTGAAGTAACAACAGTACCCTCACCACCGGGCGAGTTTGACACCTCAACGTTGCCCGGTGGCGGCACTGTACGTATTTTTCATAATTTCAACCCAATCAGTGTGCAAAATCGCGAGCGCACAGCAGCAGCAACGCTTACCAGCGGCCAAACAGTTAACGTGTTAGCCGATGCCGATTTTATCGACATTGTAGACAGCTTAGGTGCAAGTCTGTGGTCTGTTACTAACGATAATTACAGCTACGATGCGACCACCGGCACCATCACCATTAATGCCGGGGTTAGCGCGTTTACTGGGCCGTTTATTATCACGGCTATTCAATCCGAACTGGCACTGATAAATGACATAGACAGCACTAAACTAAGCTTATTAACACCGCTGAGTCGCGCTTACCCAGCGGGGGCTACAGTCAGCAGCGTACAAGTGCTTGGTGACTTTCAAGCCCAAACTAAAGACGAGCGCACATTAGCGGCATGGCAAAACAATTTTGGTGATACAGGCGCGGCTGCATCAAGTGCAATCAATACCACGCAATACCCAATAGAGCTTACAAACATAGGCGCAATAGCACAGCGCTGGGCCATCGTATTTACGTCAACCACTGCGTATAACGTGATCGGCGAATCAGTCGGTAACATTTACAGCGGCGACACCCTAAATGACTGTGCGCCGATTAATAGCTTTGCAGGCGCACCGTATTTCATATTACGCAAAGCTGCATTTGGTGCGGGATTAAACCCCGGTGAAGCGTTTTTATTTGAAACCATAGCCGCCAGTAAACCAACCATGGTTACACGCTCAGTATCACCCGGGCACTCTGAAATAGTGCGCGACAATTCAACTTTAAGTTTTCGTGGAAATAAGGATTAAATTATGGCTCAAGCAGTAACAGTTTATCGCTGGGATGATGAAGGTGCACCGCAAATAACAACAAGTTCACCAACAGAGTATATGAATGTATTAATTAAATGTTTAGTGGAAGGTTATGGAACTAAACAGCCAGTTGGTTGGGAGGTTTTGGAAAACCAAGCAAGTACGCCATTTTTAGCACTGCACAATAATATTCAAGCAGGTGCATCTGGTGGTAAGTTTATTTTAAAAGCCCAAGATAATGGTAATTATGCCGATATTACCGTTACCAGCGCACTAGAATATATAGACAAAGATAACTATTCAAAAGTCGGTAGAAATTATGTTTTCAACAGTTATAGTTCTAGTGGAAATTCAATGAAAAATTGGATGATATTTGCAACACCCTATGGTTTTTACTTTTTTGCTGTACGTCCCACTCAAACATTGAACAATTTAAACCGTACATCAGCATATTGTTTTTTTTACTGTGGCGATTTAATACCATCAATACCAAATGATCCAGTGCCATTTGTTATGCTCTCAGGCGCTGGTAATACATTTCCAAACTACGATAACGGTTTGCAAAGCAGGATTCAATATAGTGATAGAGAATGCTGTTTTACATATGGAATAGATGGTGGTTCTTCTCCAATAAATGGCTACATTAGAAGTGTTTTTGGAATATCAACAAGTACTAATTCATCTGTTTATTTGGCTGAAAATCCGGCGATAACAATGTTACACCCATTATTTATTGTTAGAGAAAGTAAGGATGATTATAACAATAACTCAGCGCCATTCTGTAAAGGTCAAGTACCCGGGCTTTATTTAAGCCCTCAGTTCGGCTACGCAGAACAAAACTTACCGTTTTATAAAACGTTAGATAGCCAAGAGTATTTTAGCGTACCGTCCACTGAGAAAGCAGGCACTCGCATGTGGCTCAACACTGAGGTTTGGTAAATGATAGCAAATTCAATTTTTATAAATGATATTGACCCTATTATGTTTTCTTTAATTTCAGTTGATGCAGACCCTGAAGCTGAGCGGCTCATGATTTTAGATAGAGCAACAGGTGAGTTAGTTAAGAATGCCAAGGCAACTAACAATACTGTTTGTTGGCTCCCTTACGAAGCTGCAACTAATAATAAGTTCATGGTTATAATTTTGGATGATAATGCCGCTTTCAACGCTGCAATTGCTGACAATGTGGTGGCCGAGTTAATAGATATAACAAAGTACAGTCAATAATGAGTCTGGGTAGTGTATGAACGTAATTAAATTTTTATCGAGTCATACTGAAAATAAATCCCCAGTTTCAGTTAGGTTTAAAGTAGATGAACCAGCAAGCTATGTTGTAAAAGTTCTTTTTGATACACCACATCAGTTAAATGAATCACCTTTAACAATACGTTTTGGTGATGACACAGGGCCAGTTGATCCAACGCTACCTTTTTTACAAGCTAATATCGGTATCGAGTCGGATTTAAGTTGGTTAACCCAGCCATTAATCACACAATTTCAAGCGCTGGCATGGCAAACACAATCTGTTAAAGCCGAGTTTGAAACAGCTTTTAGCAACGCTGAGTTAACCCCTGCGGCTTTAAGTTTTGATTGGCAAACCACCGCATTAGTCACAGCACAAAAGAGCGTTACATGGGGTAACAGCGGCTATGTATCAAACGTTATTCAAATGCCCTACAAAATCATCACTGCAATTGAATATAACGAAAAGGATTTTAACTGGTTAACTCAATTAGACGTTGAGCATACCGAGTTTAAACAGCTCTGGAACAGCTCAAAATTGCTCAAAACAGTCCGCGAGCTGCATTGGCATGTTAAGCCACTTTTAGAGTCTCGTGAGCTAGTTATTCACTACGGCGAAACAGACAAACAATACATTTGTTATTGGCGCAATCATCCGTTTAAAGGTTATGTGAATTTAGAGTTCACAGCGCCTGCAAGGGTAACTAATGGACGCTTAGTTATGCGTTTTAACAACCCCGATAAAGTGTGTTATTGGGGCATCCCCGGCGGACTAATTCGCGGTGATGATGACGTACCCACACTCGATCGTAAAATACCGATAGAACCTCAAATTAGGAATACATACATTATGCAGCCAACTATAGATTGTGTGCGTGTATCAGACGATTTAAAAATACTAATTAGCAGCGTTAGTTACTCTATTTCACGCGGCCAATTTAGCGCCACATGCAATATTAAATTCTGTTCCCGCATCGACTTTGAACGCGCCCTGGGCCAAGAGCTTAAAATCTCACTAAATGGCTACGATTTTTATGTAATTTGCGAGCAGCCAAGCACTAGTAATAGCTTTGCAAATGCAAGTTATAGCGCAAGCTGCCGTAGTCGTTTTGCCTTGTTGTCTGCGCCATACGCCCGCGCTACTAATTATGCTAACCCAACGGCAAAAACACTTGCAGGGATCATGTCAGACATTCTAGTAAACACGGGGTGGTCACTCGACAATCAAATGATAGATTACGCAATACCAACAGGGGCATTTAGCTATACAAATTTAACCCCAGCGGCAGCATTATTAAGTGTGGCTAAATCGGTAGGTGCAATGCTTGATATAGACAACGCAAACAAAACGGTATCTATTGTGCCGCTTTGGCCTGTAATGCCATGGGACACTGACAACGCTATATGCGATGTAATACTAAACGACTCAATCATACTTGAGCACAGCACTAGCCAAACAATAAGCCCAGAGCATAACGCAGTATTTGTAAGGGGCGAGCAGCAAGGCGTAGCTTGTAAAGTTAAACGTGCAGGTACGCTAGGCGATAAGTTTGCAAAAGATGTGGTAGACAGTTTAATAACAGACAACCAAGCAGCAAGACAGCGCGGAACGTGTAAGTTAGCAAACAGTGGTAATAAGCAGCAAGCGACAATGCGCACAAAAATAAAAGCTGACTTACCACCTATTCGCCCAGGCATGCTAGTAGGGGTTACTTATGGCAGCTCTACATATAAAGCCACCTGCGACAGCCTAACTATAAACGCCTCTATTAACGCGCAAGGCGCTATAACGGTAAACCAAACCATTAAGGTGATCAGCAATGTCTAACACACTAAATCGCCTAGGCTCAGTACTCGATAAAACCCAACGCACAATAGCAACCATAGTCACAGTCAACCCAAACGGCACCACACTCGTTGAGTATAGCGACAGTAGCCGAAGTATTGCGTTAGGGGATAGCGTTCAGCAAGGCGCTGTGTACGTTGAAAATGGCCGTATTATGGGTGCAGCCCCCACATTGCCTTACACAGAAATAGAGGTTTAATTTAAACAGTAGTTGAACTATCTGTTTAACTGCTGTTTTAAGATAAACCAAAGCGGTTTGGTTTAGATTACGGCCTTTACTATTTGCGCTGAAACCACCGCAATTTTACCCACCTTAACCCGCGCGGCTCCTTTGGGTAATTAACATTTACCCACCTTAACCCGCGCTATTACCCATTTTTACTCGGCGGCTACATGCTGTTTGCATATTGGTAACGGAAAAAACCAAATGATCAGACAATTTAGCACCCGGTTGTAGCCCTTTATAAACGTGGGGTTGATTGAGTTATCCACGGTTTCTGTGGATAACTCTGTTTATGAAACTTTAAGAACATCAGCACCCCCAGCATTGTAGGGCGCTACAACGATTTCAAGTATTTAAAAGCTTTTTTTTTATACATTTAAAAACAATAGCTTACGATTCAGCTAAGTTACTCACTTAATCGATAAATAAAATTTTTCGTGATGATAAAACAAAGTCTCTGACTGTGTGATAAATCAACAAAACCTAAAAATAAATGTTGCAAAAGTTAGGGGCTGTTGATCTTTGTAGTACATATATCAATCAGCCCACATTGGTAGCCAC
>NZ_JASDDE010000032.1:0-48102 GCF_030407565.1 Pseudoalteromonas sp. APC 3694 | reverse complement strand
TATACCTTATCTTCATGCTGTTTGTTTTTCATACCACAAAGATCAACACGCCCTACATAAATGTATTTAATTTGATTTTTAATGTGTTTGTGCAAAATTTATTTACAACAGCGTAAAAGTAATAGTTTGTAGATTAAAGGCTGATTTAGTTGTTTAGATTTAATAAAGCATGGCTTGAACAGCTCGGATGCTTTAAAATATGCCGTTCAGTAAAAGAGGCTTATTTATTTTATGCGCGCACATTCTCAATCACATACTCGCCCTGATTTACTCACCGCCCCAATCTTGCCTACACTAAAGAAAATGACCATTCCGATGATCTTTGGGATGATTACCCTAATGATGTTCAACATAGTTGATACTTTTTTCATTAGCTTATTGGGTACTGAGCCGCTTGCTGCAGTGAGCTTTACATTTCCCGTTACTTTCACCGTTATTAGTTTAGCGATTGGTTTAGGCATAGGTACCTCAGCGGTAATAGCAAAAGCATTAGGCAGTAACAATATTGAAGAAGCGCGTTTTGATGCCAGTATATCGTTGTTGATTGCGGTGGTATTAGTGTTGGTTTTATCTACGTGTGGCTATTTATTAATTGATCCTATTTTTACTTTACTCGGAGCTGGGGAGCAAGTATTACCGCTCATTCATGAATATATCAGTATTTGGTTTTTAGGCAGTGTATTTTTAATTACCCCGATGATTGGTAATTCTGTACTGCGTGCCAGTGGCGATACTAAAACACCGAGTATTATTATGGGTGGAGCGGGGCTTATCAATGCGGTACTCGATCCTGTACTTATTTTTGGTTTTGGCCCCATTCCTGCGTTTGGCATTAAAGGAGCCGCCATCGCCAGTGTTATAGCATGGGCAGTTGCTGTGGCAATTATTTTATACTTATTAATTGCTAAAAAGCGCTTATTGAGTTTAAAAGCAGGGTCGCAAACGGTTATTGGAGCTATTCGTAAAATATTAAAAATAGGCTTACCCGCAGCAGGTGCTAACATGCTAACACCGGTTGCTATGGCAGTAATGACGGCATTGGTTGCACATCATGGTCCAGAGGCTGTGGCTGCTTTTGGAGTAGGGAGTCGAATAGAATCAATAGCGAGTTTGGTGGTATTAGCATTATCGATGACTTTGCCACCTTTTATTAGTCAAAATTTTGGAGCCAGTCATTTTTCTCGCGTAAAGGATGCCTACCTAGGAACCTTAAAATTTGTGATGTTATGGCAGTTTGTTATTTATATTTTATTAATTATGTTCTCAGGCGTCATAAGTGAAATATTTGGTAAGGAGCAAGCCGTTG
This sequence comes from Pseudoalteromonas sp. APC 3694, assembly GCF_030407565.1. Taxonomy (NCBI): domain Bacteria; kingdom Pseudomonadati; phylum Pseudomonadota; class Gammaproteobacteria; order Alteromonadales; family Pseudoalteromonadaceae; genus Pseudoalteromonas; species Pseudoalteromonas sp. APC 3694. Next base: position 46,796 of record NZ_JASDDE010000032.1, on the reverse strand, counting down.
TTGATGTCATAAAACTGTTTATTTATACCATCCCATTAAGTTATGGCTTGCAAGGAGTGATCATTTTATCCAACTCCTCGTTTAACGCTTTACACAAACCCATGAACGCCTTAGTTTTGAGCGTTATTCGGTTATTTATTTTTTATGTTCCCTTTGCGTATATCGGGAATGAACTGGCAGGTTTAATCGGCTTGTTTATTGGCGCGGCCATTGGTAATTTATTCACAGCCCTTGTAGCCTATAAGTGGTTTATGAGAGAAATTGAAGCGTTAAGCAGTCAAGCATTACAGGAGTGTAGTCATTGAGCGATCATTTTCAGTTAGAATCAAAATTTAAACCCGCTGGGGATCAGCCTACCGCTATCGCTCAGTTGTGCGAAGGTTTAGAAGCAGGGCTTGCTCATCAAACCTTATTGGGCGCAACAGGGACGGGAAAAACCTTCACGATGGCTAACATCATTAGTGATTTAAATCGCCCCACTATTATTATGGCGCACAATAAAACCTTAGCGGCGCAATTATACGGCGAGATGAAAGAATTTTTCCCGCATAATGCGGTTGAGTACTTTGTATCTTACTACGATTACTACCAACCAGAAGCCTACGTGGTAGCCAGTGACACCTTTATTGAAAAAGATGCATCCATCAATGAACACATTGAGCAAATGCGGCTCAGCGCCACTAAAGCGCTATTAGAGCGTCGGGATACCATAATCGTTGCGTCGGTATCGGCGATTTATGGTCTGGGCGATCCTGATTCATACATGAAAATGATGCTGCTTTTAAAAGTGGGCGAAAAAGTCGACCAGCGCGATATGCTGCGCCGCCTTGCAGAGCTGCAATACACCCGTAACGATATTGATTTTAGTCGAGGTACATATCGTGTTCGCGGCGAAGTGGTGGATATATTTCCAGCTGAATCAGATACCTATGCAGTACGTGTAGAAATGTTTGATGATGAAGTTGAACGCTTGAGTATTTTTGATCCCCTCACTGGTGCTGTTGAAAAACACATAGTGCGCGCTACTATTTACCCTAAAACTCACTATGTAACGCCACGAGAAAAAATACTCGAAGCCATCGAAAAAATAAAAGTTGAGCTTAAAGAGCGCAGGGCACAATTACTCAGCGCTAATAAATTAGTTGAAGAGCAACGTATTGCGCAGCGTACCCAATACGACATAGAAATGATGACCGAACTTGGTTATTGCTCAGGCATTGAAAACTACAGCCGTTACTTATCGGGGCGCACACCTGGCGATCCACCGCCAACATTACTCGATTATTTACCCGACGATGCATTAATGATTATTGATGAATCGCACGTAACTGTCTCACAAATTGGCGCTATGTATAAAGGCGACAGAAGCCGTAAAGAAAACCTCGTTGAATATGGCTTTAGAATGCCCTCAGCCATGGATAACCGCCCACTGCGTTTTGAAGAATTTGAAGCCATTGCACCGCAAACCATTTATGTATCGGCCACCCCGGGCGACTTTGAATTAGAGCGCAGCAACGGCGAAGTTGCAGAGCAGGTTATTCGTCCAACCGGCTTACTTGACCCTGTTATTGAAGTGCGTCCGGTTGGCGACCAGGTTGATGACTTACTCTCAGAAATTTATAAAAGTGTTGAAAAAGGCGAGCGCGTGTTAGTAACAACACTGACCAAACGCATGGCTGAGGATTTAACTGATTATTTAAGCGAACATAATGTAAAAGTACGCTATTTACACTCTGACATAGACACCGTAGAGCGGGTCGAAATTATTCGTGATTTACGTGCCGGTGTGTTTGACGTGTTAGTAGGCATTAACTTACTACGTGAAGGTTTAGATATGCCAGAAGTGGCATTAGTAGCTATTTTAGATGCCGATAAAGAAGGCTTTTTACGCTCAGCTCGCTCACTTATTCAAACAATAGGCCGTGCTGCGCGACACCTTAATGGTCGCGCTATTTTATACGGTGACAGAGTGACTAAATCGATGGCCAAAGCCATTGATGAAACCCAGCGACGCCGCGATATACAGCATGCTTATAATGTTAAGCACGGTATTGAGCCCAGTGCCTTGGTTAAAAAGATACTTGATGTAATGGATGTAGGTGAAGATGCCTCACCGCAAGACAATCTACAGCTTATTCGTAAAGACTCTAAAAAAATCCTCAGTGCTAAAGAGATTGCAACGCAAATTAAGCAGTTAGAAACCAAAATGCATGCGTATGCCAGTGATTTAGAATTTGAAAAAGCCGCCTCAGTGCGCGACGAAATACATGAACTACAACAACAGTTGATTAATTAAATGACAATCGATTTTACTCCTCTTATTAATGCATTAGCAGACACGCCTTTTGCAGATAACGAATTATGCCGCGTATTTCATGGTCGCGGTCACAGCGTAGAAGCGCTAAGCCATATTAACTTAGACTTTTATCCACCGAGTTTGTTTTTGGTGTCATACAGTGAAATTGATGAGGTAACACTCGCTGCACTCACCGATACGTTATGGCAATGGGCACAACAACATCATCCAGAGTTAATTACTGCATTGGTGTATCAGCAGCGAGCTGGGCTGCAAAGCCATAACACCCTTGTTCACGGGCAATTGCCCGCGCGTCATAGCGTAGCCGAAAACGGGGTGCGTTTTTTGGTTGATTTAATGAGTAAGCAAAACACCGGTATTTTTCCTGATATGCGAAAAGGCCGTGAGTTTGTCATGCAAAATAGTAAACATGCCAAAGTACTTAATTTGTTTTCTTATACCTGTGGTTTTTCGGTTGCGGCTATGCACGGCGGCGCAGATCATGTGATGAACATGGATATGAGCAAAGGTGTGTTAAAAGTGGGTAAGCAAAACCACCAACTCAATAATGTCGATCGTGGGGTCAGTTTTTTACCGCACGATATTTTAAAGTCGTTTGGTAAGCTAAAAAAAGCCGCACCGTTTGATTTGATTATTGTTGATCCGCCCAGTTTTCAAAAAGGCAGTTTTATTTTAACCAAAGACTATCAAAAAGTGCTGCGCAGACTTCCTGAGCTTTTAAACGATACTACACAGTTATTGCTATGCGCTAATAGCCCAGAGCTTACAGAAAACGATTTTAAAGCACTTATTGAAGAGCATACTCAAGGTGCTATTGAGTTTGTTAAACGCCTAGAACCGACTGATCGCTTTATTGAAATTGATAGCGATAAAAGCTTAAAAGCATTGGTGTACAAAACAAAAACATAGTGAGTTAAATGAAACTGAGTAAACGTTTAAACGCCATCAATTCGTTAATTACACAGTCTTACGATATTGTTTGGGATTGTTGTTGCGATCATGGCTTTTTAGGTATGGCATTACTTGAGCGCGGCATAGCCAAACAAATAAACTTTGTTGATATTATTCCAGAGTTAATGGAAGCGCTTGAGCAGTCGCTACAACAATTTGAGCAAGGAAAGTCTTTGCCTTCATGGCAAGTGCGCTGCGAAGATGTTGCGCAAATTAAATTGCCAACAGCTGCAAAGCAAGTGGTGGTTATTGCTGGTGTGGGGGGCGATTTATGTTTAAAGCTTATTGAACAAATTATTGCCAACAACCCGCAAAGCTTGCACCAACTCAGTTTTATTATTTGCCCCATTCAGCATCTTTACAAAGTGCGCGAAGGTTTAAAAGCCTGTAATTTAAAGCTCGAAAACGAGCAAATTATTGTTGAAAACAAACGTTTTTACGAAGTATTACACGTTAGTGTAAATGCCAGCCAAACACTCACTCAAACCGGTGGTCAAATGTGGGATAAACACAATCCACAACATCATCTATATCAGCAACAATTGCTTGACCATTATACTCGAATGCTCAATAAAGATAGACTTTACTATCAAAAAGTTATAACAGAGTATCAACGCGTATTTGAATGCTAAATACTCCTGTCAGTGTGATCGATTTTTGTGATTAACCACGTAAAGTGCTTCATAGTTAATATCCTGCCATCAGGCAGATTTATTTGGTTTATATATGTCAGATAAAAATATAAAAATTGAGCCATTATTAGGCGATGGGCAAAAGTGGCAACACAGTTATGAGCAACCGATTTCGTATGCGCCGTTAGTACAACTGGCCAATAATAATTGGATTGTTCCCCAGCATTTTTTACGTTACAAGCATACGCTAGCCAGCGTTAATGAAGTGCTTAACGACATTAGTTTTTCCAACCACTTTAGTGTGTTAGCAGCTGAAAAAAACAGTGATGTTTATTTGCAAGTAGCAGTACTTAGCCCAGACAATTATCGCGCTGATAATAAAGCAAAAAAACTATTGTTTGGTCGTCGCTGGCCAGTAGAGCAAAATTTGCCAACCTCAGAGCTTATTCAAACAGCATTTTTAGCATTGAAAGTGGCACGCGAGCATGAAGTAAGAGAGCTTTTTCAGCTGCAGCATCAAGGCGCAACCAGCACGCCGTTTAATAATCATCATGATTTACCTGTTATGGCGCAAAACCCTGAGCTTGTTAAAAGCACATCGTTTAAAAATATTCCATTGAACGACCTGATAGAGCGCGTGGTGTTTGCGGATAATAAAATTGCGCTAATTAACTGCCAAGCCATAATCACCGGCGAGCAGGTGTATACGGTTAAACTTCATTGCGATAGTTGTCAGCTAAGCGAATTTAATAATAAAACCTTGTCATTTTTAGTACCTGATGCAACAACCAACAGCTTTTTACATAGCTTTATTGTCGCACTGGTTGCTGTGAGTAACGAGTATGTGAGTGAGCATTTTAAATACCAAGGCTTTGCGCGCTTTAGTAAAGATGTACACGCAGAGCAGGTCGGGGAGCTAAGCATTGCCATGCGTTCACCAAGTTCAGTTAGTTTATGTTCTATGGGTAAGCAAGAGGCGAATCAGTTAAACTTTGAAATAGACAGCGGCAGGGCACCCCAAGGGTGTGGACAAGCCATTGGCGGGTTTTTAGCTGCCCATGGTATAGAGCAGCCAGAAAATGCATATTTATACCCTAATTATTTATAACTAAGGGACGGCTATAGTTTGTTTATTTCTTGTTTTACGCTATAGCTTGAGTCGGTAACAATGGCTTCAAGTGTTTGTACTCGCTGTTTGAGTTCAGTCACTTGCGCGGTTACTTCTGCTAGTTGCTTATGAGCATCTTGATTGTTGTCTTGAACTTTATGTTTAAATTCAAGGTGCTTTTTATACATATCGTAAATAACCCCCGAACCTACAGAAATAAGTACAATGAGAACTATCATTGTTGTGCCAGACATAATTACTTCCTTTATTTTATTTTAAGTTTAAATTATAACCATAATTAAGCGCCGATAAAGGCAATAAATTGTAACTTTATTTGTATTTATAAAGTCATTGTTATTATTTGTGCCGCCACCATATAGTAACCATGTAGTTTTTTTAATCGATACAAGGAATAGGTATGTTAAATAATAAAATTCCACCGGTTGTCGTTGTGGTATTTTTCGCTGCTGTTATGGCACTGATTGCGCATTACACAGTAATAGACTTTACCGCCTTCATAACTTACCTAGCATTAGGATTAGTCGCTATAGGTTGTTTCTTTTGTATTGCTGGGGTCGTCAGTTTTCGTTTAGCCAAAACCACGGTACTACCAAATAAACCTGAGCAAGCAACAAGCTTAGTTACCTCAGGGGTATATAAACTCTCACGTAACCCTATGTATTTAGGCTTTGCTTTTATACTGGCGGGGTGGGGCGTGTGGCTAAGCTCTATTTGGGCTTTTTTAGGTATTGTGGGCTACGTTGGTTATTTAACGCTGTTTCAAATCATTCCCGAAGAGCGGGCGTTACATCAGTTATTTGGTGAGCAATTTGAGGATTACAAATCGCGGGTAAAACGCTGGCTTTAATGTTTTTTCATACTAAAAAAGGCTACCCTTGGTAGCCTTATAGTGTGCTTATTTTAAACTTTACTCGTATTCAAGTGGGTCGGTTACGTTGTTCAGCTCAAAGGCTTCTAAACGTTCTTGGCAAGCGCCACATTTGCCACAGGCCTTATCACGACCGTTATAACAGGTCCATGTTTGGCTGTAGTCTAAGCCCATTTTAATACCATCGGTTAAAATATCGATTTTAGTATTGTTTAAATACGGGCTAAAAATTTCTACTGCATCGTAATTTGCAATACGACATACATCATCCATCTTTTTAACAAACTCAGGACGACAGTCAGGGTAAATTGCATGATCGCCTGAATGCGCGCCGTAATATACTTTACTCGCTTTAAGGGACACTGCATAACCTACCGCTAAGGAAAGTAAAATCATATTGCGGTTAGGCACAATGGTGCTTTTCATGCTTTCTTCTTCGTAATGGCCTTCTGGCACATCAATATCGTCTGTTAACGACGAACCACCAATAAGCTGATTAATTGCTGATATATCAACAATTTTGTGCGGGATATTTAGCTTTTCACATACGTTGGCGGCAACTTTAAGTTCTTTAACATGACGCTGACCATAATCAAACGAGAGGGCATAAACATCATGGCCTTGCTGCAAGGCTTTATTTAATACAGTAAATGAGTCCATACCGCCGGAATAAATAACAACTACTTTTTGCGTCATACGTGGTTTGCTCTTTAGTTTTGATAGAGGTTTATATCAGGGCGCGATATACTACACGGCCAAGGCATAAATGACAATTTTTGCACCGTGCTTTGCGATTTTTAATAGTAACAATTTTGCCGTCAGGTTGTAAGTGAGATTTCTTTTGTACAAAATTAATGAAGTGTTTGAAACTATTCAAGGTGAAGCGAGCTTTACCGGTACGCCGTCTATATTTTTACGCCTGCAAGGTTGTCCTGTGGGATGTTCGTGGTGTGACACTAAACAAACTTGGGATGTTGATAATGTATATAAAGTATCACTAGATGACACGGTAGAAAAAAAAGCCGACTCGGATCATTGGGCTGAGGCCAATGCCGCGCAGGTCCTGGAGTTATTTAAATCCCGTGGCTATACCGCCAAGCATGTTGTGATCACCGGTGGTGAACCTTGCATGTACGATTTAAATCCAGTATGTAATTTATTGCATGATCATGGCTTTAGCACGCAAATAGAAACCAGTGGCACCTTTGAAATTCTCGCCCCTGCCCAAACGTGGGTTACGGTATCACCAAAAATTAATATGCGTGGTGGTTACAAAGTATTGAGCAGTGCTATGCAACGCGCCGATGAAATTAAACATCCGGTTGCTATGCAAAAACACGTAGAAGAACTGGAAGAGTTATTTGTCGCCACGGGTGTTAACCCAAAACTGGTATATTTACAGCCAATCAGCCAAAAAACGTCGGCAACTAAATTAGCCATTGATACTTGTATCGCCAAAAACTGGCGCTTATCAATTCAAGTACATAAGTATTTGGGTATTAGTTAAACAGAAAGAGCAGTTATAAGTGCTTAGCTGTAAGCGTTAAACTGCTTGGCGTTAAGTTATATTACGTAGGTTGGGTGAGTAAACCCCAACCTAACTCAACAAATTTAAACTCATAAAGCCAAGCAGGCTTTAAATATAATTTTCATCAATAAACTGGCACCACAGCTGTGTATTTAATTCTGGTACGTTTGGCTTATCTCTAATACCGAGTTTAAACATGATCACAGAGCGCCACTCTAAAGAGCCAATGTCTGGCCCATGTCCATAACCGTCACCGGTATTTATTTGCTGTTCAACATGATTAAACCATGCTTCAGAGCACGGAGAGTATTCTCTATCTTTTTGCGCAACACTACTGCACCCAGCAATAATGAGTAATAAAGGAGCCATTAATAGTTTCATATTTTACCTATGTGTTTATTTTGCTAATCGCTGCTGTGTTAAGTTTAAACGCTTATGTGAGCTATTAAACTAAGTGATTGGGAGAATGCGCTTGGTTAAATACCTACTACTGTTGTTTGTTTTTTCTTATGTTTGTATAAACTCGGCTTTGCGAGTGTAAAAGTGGGCGTAACTCATTGGGTTGATTACACCAATCCGGATGAAACAGGCGTTTATATTGAGCTACTCAAAGTTTATGCAAATGAACAGCTCGAGTTTGATTTTAGTACTTACAAACGAATTACCAATTTATTTGAACAAAAACAGTATGACTTCGTAATTGGTGTTGCTAAAGAAGATATCCCTTTAGCCTATTATCCCCATTGGTACTTAGATTATGATTATCCAATTAATGCCTATTTTTTAAATTCTACTAATAACTTTAATAAGTTATCTGATTCTAACAACAAAGTATTAAGCTGGCTCGACGGCTATAATTTCGATAAGTTTATTGAATACCCACACGATTATTACCCGGTGTCTACTATTGAAAACGCAGTGGCACTGCTACTCAATAAACGCATAGATGCTTTCGTTGATTTTGACTACAACATTCCCAAAGAGTATAAATCAAAGCTTAACTATGTAGAGGTTGTGCCAGCAAGGCCTATTTATTTAGCCTTTTCGAATAATGAAAAAGGGAAAGCCTTGGCGCGAAGATTTGACCAAACAATGCCAAAATTAAAATCATCGGGAAGGTTGCAGGCATTATATAAATTAGATTATGAAAATACGCGTTTTGCAGAGTTTGACGCAAATAAAACAAAAATTGTATTGAGTAGTAACGATGAGTCTTTGCTACGACTGAACTCAGTTACCGAAGGAAAATCACTCGACGCGCAGCTTTATAAGTTAATTTTGGCTGAAATGCGAGATTACAGAATTGAGTTTGTAAAAGCGCCAGATACCAATGCGGAGGTGCAATTTGGCATTAGTCATTGTTTCGCCAATAAAATTAACACGCCAGAACGAGCAAGCCGCTATTTAATATCAAAGCCGTTTTCTTTGTATCTTGCACCGCGACTTTATTCTCCAAATAACTTGGCTCAATTTAAACATATAAAAATTTAGACGAGTTGGTGTCACAAAGTGGATTAAGGTTGGGGTTATCAAAATTCAGAATATTCTCCGAAGACATTATGTCTCTACTTGAAGAGGTAGATAAAACTAAAATAAAACCAGCTCCCACTAATATATTCTCTAGATTACAACAATTAGCGAAGTTGCAAGAGTTTGATGCGTCTATTGAATACCCCAGCGATGTAGCCACGTATTGGCACGATATAACAGACGCTGATATTCACTCCTTTGATTTGAAATTAAAAACATCGTTTACTGTTGGGCATTTAATGTGTGAGCGCAGTGAAGAAAATATAAAATTTATGCAGGACTTTAATAATACACTCTCAAAATTAATTCAAAGCGATGAGTATAAAGCGCTTATCTACCACTTTGCGGCTGACTTAACTGCTGAACAGTTTAATAAAATTTATCAGCAAGCACTGTTAGATGAAGAGTGAGAACGCAAGCACAACGTGGTTTTTTAACCGCTAGGGTAGGCATATTTATCATTGAAATAATAAGCCGATGATAAAAATAAAGCCGCCTTTGTAAGGTAGATTTGTATAACGCTGAATACTTGGCTCTGAAAATTCAAACAATGGCACTAACAAGTGCACCTGCGTCAGTAATACCGGCGTCTTTCATGGCTTGGCTAATCATTTGTACCAGCGCGACTACTTGAGATTGTGTTGATGAAACAATATTTTCCTGTGCTTCAATTTGTGCTTGTATGACCTCGTCTTCCGGATCGAATTGAGCTTGTAATTGAGTGAGTTGTTCTTTTTGTTCTTCAAGCTGCTGTTTGAGCTCTTTAAGTTGCTCTATCATTTTTGCGATATATTCAGGCATTTCTGAATTTGTTGTTTTTTCTGCGTTTTGCTGAGTCTCTTTTCCTGAGAGCTTATTACGCTCTCTGTCTGATAATTGATAATCAGCGTTGTCCTGATTTTTTGTTGTATCTTTTGTTTGTTGTGCAATATTTGTTTTTTCGGCTGTAATTTTAACGTCAAAGGCTGAGTGTTTATTTAGCTGTATCACGATTTATTATCCATAATAGTATGTTTATTAATGTTGTTATCGGCCGCGATGCCAAAGTTTAAAGTGCTAAAGCAATAAAAAACGTTGCCTTTGAGCAACGTTTTTTAGGTTTATACTACGATTTTTTGTTTTCAACTTTACCGCTTGAATAAATAAAAAATAATGCAATGGCTAAACACACTAACGCCGCTAGTCGACTGGGTGACAATGCAATAGCCTCATTACCAAGCCAGCCAAAATTATCAATTAATACACTCATGGTTAGTTGACCAAAAATAACCGCGACGGTTGCCACCGCTGTACCTATTTTTTGCACCGCAAGCACCATAATAACAATGTATGGTACGCCACACATGGCACCAAGTAGCTGCCATTTTGGTACATCCATTAAGGTTACAGCATGATTTGGTTCAAAATAAAATATGAGCAGTGCGGTAACTAGTGCACCAACAGAAAAGGTTAAAAAAGCACTTTTAAAAACACCGACGTTACCGCCTAGTCGTCCGTTTAAGGCTGCTTGAATGCTTAATGTTGCGCCACCAATTACAGCTAGAAAAATCATAATAATAGTCATAGTGAGTTTATCCTTGTGCCATAAAAACCAGAGAGATAATAATAAACGCCAAAGCAATAATGCGTTTAACATCGATTTTGCGTTCAGTGGTGCCAAACAAACCGTAATGGTCAATAATTAAGCTTTTGGAAATTTGCCCTGCGAGTATGCCGATCATTGTCATGGCTATGCCGATGTTTGGCGTTGCAATTGTTAAAATAACCACGTAAACAGGGCCAAGCACGCCACCTAATAATAAAGAAGGGGGCTGGCTAAAAAATGAAGGACTATTACGAGGGCTAAAAAACAGCATTAGCAAAAATGTTAAGGCGGCACCAACCGCAAATATACTAAATGTGGCCCACAGTTCACCCACTTCACTACCCAAAGGCCCTAATAACCCTGCTTCTACGGACAAACCCATACCGCCCATAAAGGTCAGTAATATTAATAGAAATTGCATTTATATCCTCCAAATAGTAATTAATACCATTTTAACCCAGCTAATAAGCCAGAAAAACGCTACAATCCAGAAATGACTTTTGCAGGAATTGCACAAATGAATGACATAAATACAGTGAGCATTAAAACACTCGTTACGTTTATCGGTGTTTTTAATACCCATAGTTTTTCAGAGGTGGCTAGGCGGGAGGGGGTGTCTGCGTCAAATATTTCACGCACTATTCAACAATTAGAAGATGGACTAGGGCAGCAGCTTTTTTATCGAAATACCCGTGCTGTTGTGCCAACAGAAGCGGGTCGGTTGTTTTTAGATTATGCACAAACAATCACCGAGCAAATGAATGACGCGAGAAAAGAGCTGCAAGACAGAACGCTCGAACCAACCGGGTTAATTAGAATTAATGCGCCTGTATTTTTTGGCCAAAGGCACATTGCTCCTTGGTTGCCTGAGTTAAGTATTCGCTACCCAAACTTACAAATAGAGTTAACACTTACTGATGACTTTATTGACCCGCATCGAGATGCCACCGATGTTATATTTCGTATCGGTGCGTTAACCGACTCTTCGTTACATGCGCGCGTATTTGGTACTCAAGTGTATCATTTAGCAGCCTCACCAGCGTATTTGAAAAACAACCCTAAAATTACTAACCCATCTGCACTTAAAAATCATCAATGCTTAATTTACAAAGGTTCTTCAGGCGCGAATCGTTGGCTGTTTAAAGCTAAAAATGCATCATGGGCTCATTACTCTGTTGCACCATTACTTGCCTCAAATAACGCTGATACATTATTAACTTGTGCATTAAAAGGCATGGGTTTAGTGCTGTTTCCTGATTGGCTTATTGGTGAGCATTTAAAGGCGGGTACTTTAGTAAAGGTGTTACCTAATTATGATGCAGCAATTAAAACAGAGCCTCAGCAAATAGCGGCTATTTATCCACACACACGCTATGCCCCTTTAAATGTTAGGGCGCTTATTGATTACTTTGCTGATGTTTTCGGTGAACCGCTTTATTGGCAACAATAGCTTAATTGATTTGGTGCTTTAAAAACCAAAAAAGCGTTGCCCTTGAGCAACGCTTTTATTTTCAGCCCCTAAACCACCTACTTCAGTAGGTGGTTATCATCAAATAGGCTTTGCCTGTAAAAAGTACTCATGTTAATTCCTTAGTTGATTTTTAGCGAAGTCACAAAAGGAAAAAACATGAGTAGATACGAGAAAGCATCGCATGTGTATTGGCGATGTCAATATCATATAGTTTGGACACCTAAGTATAGATTTAGGCTCCTTAAAAATAAAATAGGTAGGGATGTCTACAGGTGCATTCAGGTTTATTGCGAACAGCTTGGGTGCAAAGTTGTTGAGCTGAATGTACAAATAGCTCACGTACACTTAGTAGTAAAAGTGCCGCCAAAACTGTCAATTTCAAAGTTAATGGGCGCATTGAAAGGTAAAATAGCGTTAAAAATGTTTAGTAAATATCCGTACTTAAGAAAGAACAAGCTATGGGGTAATCATTTTTGGCAGCGAGGATACTTTGTTGATACGGTAGGCATAAACGAAGAAATAATACGAAGATATGTCAGGCATCAGCAGAAGGAGGAGAGACAAGAGCAAGCTCAGTTAACTCTGGAGTAAACAACGCCCCCTTTTAGGGGGCTAATTCAAAGCCACCTTCTTTAGAAGGTGGATCTTTTACTTTTATCTTGTTTAGCCTTTAGCCTTTAGCCTTTAGCCTTTAGCCTTTATTCAGCTGCTAAATAATCTAATACCACTTGGTGGTGATCTTTGGTTTTGAATTTATCAAACAAGTGTTTAATTTTACCGTCTTGGCCTACTAAGAAAGTGAGGCGGTGGATACCGTCGTACTCTTTGCCCATAAATTTTTTGTAGCCCCACACCCCAAATGCCTCAGCAATGGCATGATCTTCATCTGAAAGTAGATCAAAGTTTAATTCTTTTTTTGTTTCAAAGTTTTTAAGGCGCTTAATTGGGTCTGGGCTTATGCCAACAACATGGGTGTTAAATTTAGCAAGTTCTGCTTGTTGGTCACGCAGGTTTTCGGCTTGTACGGTACAGCCAGGCGTTGACGCCTTAGGGTAAAAGTACACCAGTACTTGTTTTTCTTTTAATAACTCGCTGAGCACGACGGTTTCATCATTTTGGTTTTGTAAGCTAAAAGCCGGTGCTGTGTCGCCACTTTGTAATGGGGTAATTTTGTTCATGCTAAACTCCTTAGCGAATACGTCGAAAGATGTAATCTACGTTTAAAACGTGCGAAAGGTTTTCAAAACTAATTTTAAATTGGTCAATATCAACGTCAACGGGAATATTAAATTCAAGTTCACAACGCATTTTTAGCTCAGTTTCTTCTTCGTAGGTGTCTGACTTTAATGAGCAAATATTAATATTATTATCGGCAAAAAAACGCGTTACTTTACTTAATGTGCCAGGGGTGTCTATGCCGGTATATTCTAAGGTATAGCCTGCACAAAACTCGCTTTGATTATGGCTTGAAGTACGCTTCATCATAGTGAGCAGTCCAAGCTCCATACCTTTGGTCGGTAATGTATGCTCTATGCGGCTAATGGCTGACATATCACCGCTAAGTAGCATAATAAAGGTGAATTCGTTGCCTAAAATTGCAATACGGCTATCTATAATATTACAGTGGCAATCGCTTACGAGTTGCGTAAGTTCACTGACGATGCCCGATCTATCCTCGCCAATTGCGGTTAAAACAATTTGATGATTTGAAAATGCAGTCATGGGTTTTAAAGTACCTAAGTTACTTGGATGAAAACAACCGACTTGGCAACAAAAAAATAAACACGTAGCGTTGCACGGCGGCAAAGTTTAACACAAAACCCGCGTTAAACTATAGCAGCGGTTAATTTTAGGCGGTTAATAGTGCAGTGTTTCTTGTTTTTACAAGCTTGTGAAAGTACCATAGCAAAAATGTGTCTATTTGTAGCCTAGTCCGTTTGTTATCTCATAGGCTGAATGCAGTTAGGCAAGCAAATTATAAATGTAAAGTTAATATTGATTTTACACTGAACCAAATCGGCATTACCCACTCATATATTTGTTAAAACAATTAAGGGTATGCTAAGGAGAATTATCTGTGCAGTATTGGATCCCAAAAGCACTAGCAGTAAGTGTATTGGTAAGTTTGTCAGGGTGTAGTGTATTTACAAGTGATGCTCATAATGAGCGTAATTACCGCGCCCATGAGCCGGTTAAAGCGCCTGCATCGTTATCTCAACCCGCTCAAGATCCTGTTTATAAAATGGATGTGGGTCAATATGATAATAATCCGGAGGCAACAAACTATCGTCCGCCGGCGCAAGTTTTAACCATTGCTAAAGGCAGTTGGGTTGAGGAAGCAGATAAACAAGCGCGTATTTATTTTGATAAAAATGACGGCATTGAAGATTTAGATGTGTTCATTTGGGATTCGATTCAAGCCGTGCTTGCTGATAATAACATTAACGCAACACAGCAAGATAAAACACAAGGAACACTCGTAACCGATTGGTACGCTATTGTAAAGCCTGAAGAAAGCTGGTTATGGGGCAATGATGAAAGCGTTGATTTAGAGCGTTTTAAATTTACCATTGAAGAAAAAGAACACCAACGCACAGCGTCTTTAACCGCTGAGCTTATTGATTTTAAAGGTGATAAGCCGCTAACTGATTTATTAAAACAACAGCTTGAAGTGCGTGCACTTAACCAAGTGGTGAGTGAGTTTGATTACCGCTACCGTCAGCTTGAAGTTGATATGCGTAAGCGCCAAGGGATCATCTCGTTAGAACTCGGGTTTGATAACAAAGGCAATGCCGCACTTGTTACTGATCAGGCTTACGATACGGTATTCGATCGCTTTTCTGGATTCTTAGAGCGTTTATCTTTTGCTATTGTTGAAATAAACCAAGAGACAGGTTTAATTACAGCAGATTACACGAAAGTAGAAACCAGTGTATGGGATTCAATTTGGGGCGATGAACCAACAGAGCTTCCAATTGATGAAGGTCAATACCAAATTTTGGTTAGCAAAACCAAACAAGGTGGCACCAGTCTAACGTGGATGGATGACAAAGGCGAAACGCTTGAACCAGGTACAATGAATGGGTTACAGCAAGCATTAGAAGCGGCGCTAATTAAGCGCGGTATTAAAATTTAATAATTATAAATACTTCCCACAAAAAGAGCTGTTTGCTCTTTTTGTGGTTTTTACAGGTTGAAAATATGTCTCCGTTAGATTCATCACGCCCAGCACCAGTCCAAAAAAGTTATGATTTGAAAGTGTGGTTGGTTTTTTTAATTCCTTCATTAATCGGTGTGTTTTTGTTTATGACGCCAGTACCGTCTGGCGAAATAATGACGATTCCTATTGCGGTAATGGCAAAAGCAATTCAAGCTTTATTTAGTGAGATAGCGCTTGGGTTAATAGCGACAATTATTTGTATTACTGGCGTAATGTCGTTGGTACTTAGTGTGTTTAAACCGAAAAGCTTAACCAAATTTCGCTTGTTAAATCATTTATTTAATGTGAGTTGGATTTGGTTAGTAACACGGTTGTTTGGTATGGCGTTTGTGCTTTTAACTTATTTTCAAGTTGGGCCGCATGCTATTACCTCAGAAAATACCGGCTTGCTGGTATTGAAAGATTTATTACCGGTGTTGTTTTCGGTGTTTATTTTAGCGGGCTTATTACTGCCGTTATTACTTAATTTTGGCTTACTTGAACTGGTGGGTACCTTACTTACTAAAGTAATGCGTCCATTGTTTGGCGTACCAGGGCGCAGTGCAGTTAACTGTGTTGCTTCGTGGTTAGGTGATGGCAGTGTCGGTATTTTGATGACTGCACGCCAGTATGAAGATAAATACTACACTCAACGTGAAGCTGCGATTATTGGTACCACTTTCTCTGCTGTATCAATTACCTTTTGTTTGGTTGTTATTGGCCAAGTAAAGCTTGAATATTTATTTGCACCTTTTTACCTAACCGTGTGTTTAGCGGGTGTAGTGGCTGCGATAATTGTTCCGCGTTTACCGCCACTGCGTTTTAAAAAGGACGTGCTTATTGATGGTGAAGAGCCCGATGGAAACGCTGAATTGGTTCCTGAAGGCAAAACATTATTTAAGCATTCACTTGATGTTGCATTAACTAAAGCAGAAAAAGCACCAGGCTTAAAAGGCACAATCGAAGAGGGCTTACACAACGCATTTGATATGGTGTTTGCAGTATTACCTGTGGTAATGGCTGTGGGTACATTTGCTTTAATTATTGCTGAGTACACGCCAATATTTCAATATTTAGGTATGCCGTTTATTCCATTTTTAGAATTGCTACAAATACCTGAAGCTGAAATGGCGGCACAAACGATTATGGTTGGATTTGCAGATATGTTTATTCCGTCTATTTTAGCCGCAGGCTCAATTGAAAGCGATGTAACACGCTTTATTATTGCGGCAATGAGTGTAACGCAACTTATTTATATGTCTGAAGTGGGCGCACTTTTATTGGGTAGTAAAATACCGGTTAATATTTTTGAGCTATTTGTTATTTTTATTCTCAGAACCTTAGTCACCTTGCCTGTTATTGCCTTAATGGCACACTGGTTAGTTGGCTAGAACAATCATTTAAACGAAAAAACCCTGATTATTCAGGGTTTTTTTGTTTCTTTGCTTTGCGCAGATGAGCGTGGTGCTGAGGGTTTAAACTCGCTTTTTGCACTTAAACGCAGCAGTACTAAATTGCCGATAACAATAGCCAGTACAATCACGATAACGAGTACGATTTGCCAAATTTGCATTGCGATGCTCTTATTTTTTATTAAGCAATAATTATGACCACTTTAAATAAAAGCTGCAATCCTCTCTAGGGCTGTAAATAAGCAATTAAAACCGTTGTGCCACCGATAATGTTAAAAAGTTAATACCTGGGTTAGGCGCTTTGAATCCGGCGTTTGAATAGTGAATAATTCGCAGCGCTACATTAGTTTCACCAAAATCTGCCACTAGGCCTATCCTATCTTCAAACTGATAGTGAGTACTTAGGTTTTTACCAGCAAAATAGCGCTCATCAAGTAATGAAAAACCAATGCCAGCCTCTACATAAAAGGGGGTGTTGTATACACTAAATACTGGAAATTGCACCACCGGTGACACAGCCAAGACCACGTTGGATTGTGATTGTTGATCATGGCGGTATTGCCACACATTAACGCTGGTTTCTAAATAAAAACGAGCATCGCCGACAAAGTTTTGCATTCCTTGAGGGTGATATTGATACGCAAGCTTTGCCCCTGTTACATTGCCTTCTCCTTTTAATAAATCGACGGCATAACCATGGTTAGAGGATGCATAAGCGGCTTTGGTAGCCAATATAAACAGGGTAAAAACAAGAACTAAAAGTCTGTTGTATGAGGTTTTCATAACGGCCAACTAGGGTTTAAGTCAAAATAGTAAAGGGATAATAAGGGCGGTGAATTAGTGTTTTCAATGAGGACAAAAAGCCGCTTGTATATGGCTTGTTAACTGATTTATTTAACCAATTGAATTTATTTAATTAATTCAATTGGTGCCAATTAGGCATTAATAAGTTGCTTATTTATGCCTTTTTTATTGCCTCTTATTTGCGTAAATTACGCTTAAATTAATTATTTAAACTATGCATTTTTTATGAAACTTATAAAGCTTTTAGTGGTTATTGCTGTTTTTTTCAGTAGCACTTTGTATGCACAAACGCAGCCATCACCTAAGCAGTTATTGCAAACTGTAGCAGAATCATTATTTAACGATATTGGACAGGTAAATGCGAAAGGCGATGCCAGCAAAGAAGCTATGTCGTTAATTGTTCAGCAGCGTTTAATGCCACATATTGATGTTAAGTTTGTGTCGTTTAAATTATTAGGTAAGCATATTAAAGGTATTAACCGTGACCAAGGTGTTGCGTTTATTAATGCTGTAGAGCATTACTTAACAGGGACTTATGCCGGTGCGCTCATGAAGTACACAGGGCAGGATGTAATATTTGAGCAAGACGCTGCTGCAAGCGACTCTAAATTTGCTACGGTTAAAACGCAAATTATTGAACCGAATAAGCCAACCATTGATTTGCACTTTAAATTGCGTTTAGGTAACAACAACCAGTGGAAAGTATACGATATTGTTGCAGAGGGAATTTCGTTACTCAGTGCTAAGCAAAAAGAGATCATTCAACGTATTTCTGATGTGGGATTAGACCAAGTCATAGCAGAACTTCAGCAAAGTTAGTACTTTTGCAATTAACAGCTCCAACCTTAAAAGCAGCTAATAACGTATGTTGTTAGCTGCTTTTGTATTTTGGCCTATATTGCATGAGTTTACGCTAGCTTGGCTACCTAGCTGTGGTAGAATATTGGCTTCTTTGATTAAGCGTGGTGTCAGCTAAATACTGTTATAACTGACTACTCACCCGAGCTACACTGGAGTTGTGTTGTTTTAATGGAAAATGTACTAATTTGGCCAAAGGAATACCCGTTACTGGTCAAAGGGCTGGTTGAACAAAACGGTGCCTTCATTTTAGATGCTTTAGAAGCTTGGCCCGCCTGTCGCTCTACTGAAGAAGATAATGGTGTATGCACCACTGTTTTACCCCCAATTTATTATTTAACCTGGTTAACCCCCTTAGAGCCATTTGAAGAGTGTTATTTTCAGCATATTTCTGAATATGATGAAAACGCACAAGAGTATATTGCTGCACTGAAAGAGCATTATTTTGCCAATGATTACAGCATAGAAAATATTGTGCTAATGCTGTGTCAGCGACTTGAAAAGTATGCAAGTGTGTCGGCACAAAATAACATTGAAACGCCACTTTCTTTAATTAGCTTATTTTTTAGTAAACGCTTTTTTACTCTGATAGAGCATGCGCTAGAGCAAGGTGCAAAGCTCTCAGCTGCAGATACCTTATCTATTTGGAAAGAGGTCGATTTTAGAGAGCGTTTAAGTGCGCATATTCCCCAGTCGATTGCTGATATTGATCACTTAGCAGAGCTGACCAGCGAAAAAGTGGCTGCTGGCAAAGATTACTTTACTTTGTTAACTCAGGTGTCTCCTGATGTTGACTCTATTGTGCTTTTAGAAAATGCCTTACTTGCGCATTTAAACAAGAAAAAAGCTAAGCAAACCATGGCAATGCGCTTTATTGAGCAAGGCGCCACGGGCACCTTAACCGATGAAGATAATAAAACAGCATTTATGTGGGCGGCAGAAAAAGGCTACGTAAATGTAGTAGAAACACTCCTGCAGTACCAAGATAAAAAAGCGGTAGACGGCCAAGGTAATACGGCGCTGCATTACGCGGTGATAAGTAAAAACGAATCGTTAATGATTTTACTGCTCAAAGCAGGATATGACTTTAGAGCGCGAAATAACGAGGGGTTAAGTTGTTACCGATTAGCGGTTAGTATAAAAGCCAGCAACTTAGTTAAGTGCCTTGAGCGTGACTTTGGTATTAAAGAGTTATCGCCAGAGGGGCAGCTAGAGCGAATTAAAAAGGTGCATGTGCTACATGCGGTTGTGGCTTTATTATTACCGCTACAGTTATTTTTCTTTTTTGATGAAAATATCACTATAAAAAGTGAGCTTACTCTTTTTATGACCATGACGGCGGTGGTGTGTTTTTTCTTTGCAACGAACTTAAAGCGTTGCTCATTGTATCCGCATGTAAAACACCCATGGGGATTGTTTTTAATAAGAATGATGTCGGTTTTTAGTCTTGTTGCACAACTAGGTTTAGCCTGTATTGTGGGGCTGGCAGCTTTAAGCGAGTTAGTTTAAAACTTAATGTTTTGCTACAAAAAAACGCGCTAATTAGCGCGTTTTTGCATTGTTGGGTATTTATTACGGATTGTTTTTATCGTGCTCGTGTGCAGCTTTTTCTTCAGCGAGCTCATCTTTAAGCTTGCGAATTTTAAGCCCAAGTTCTTGCCCTCTATGGCGCGCATAATAAGTACAGCCAATAAACATAGATGAGGCAAATAATAACTCAAGTAATACCCATATAAGCTCATCTTGTGCGACCCACAGCAATGTAAAGCCATGAATAAAGTAAAACATAACAATAAAATTAGCCCACGCATAGGTGTAGGTTTTATCTTGTAATATGCCTTTTAATGGCAGTAATAGTGGCAATACATACACTAAGAAAAGAAAGGTGTTACTGTGGCCGTCTCTAGGGGCTAATACAAACATCCATAACGGCATTAAAATAAGCAGACCAATATAACCAAATAAGGCTAGGCGCTGAAATTTAATGGTAATCGGTTTTTTAGCAGGCTCGCTTGCTTGAATCATTTAAGTTTACTCGCAACTTGAGTCAGGCGTTTTCCTACGCTTTGACATATTTTAATTTCATCCTTACTCAGGGTAGAGCTGTTACTGCTGCCAGCAACGTGGGAAGCGCCGTAAGGTGTGCCTCCAGTTTCGGTACCAAGAAGTTCTGGTACATCGTAAGGCACCCCCATTAACATCATCCCGTGATGCAATAACGGCAGTGACAAGTTTAGTAGGGTTGCTTCATTGCCCCCATGCATACTACTCGATGATGAGAACACACAAGCAGGTTTATCGATAAGTTGACCTTTAAGCCAAAGATCGCTGGTGGTTTCCCAGAATGTTTTTGCTTGTGCGGCCATCATGCCAAAGCGGGTTGGCGTACCAAATGCAAGCCCATCACAGGTAACTAAATCGTCTTTACTGATCACAATGTCATGCGGGTTTTTAGCTACAAACGTACGCAGCAAGGCGGTTGCACCTTGTTGTTCTATCGATTCTGCTATTTCATGCGCCATGGCTTCTACCGAGCCATGGCTTGAGTGGTACAGCACCACGATGGTTGTGCTCATTATAGAACGCTTAATACGTTTTCAGGCGGGCGACCTAGGGCGGCTTTATTGTTATTTACTACAATAGGGCGCTCAATTAGTTTTGGGTGATTGACCATGGCATCAATAAGCACTGACTCGCTGTTTTCATCTTTTAAATTAAGCGTTTTGTACTGCTCTTCTTTGGTGCGCATCAAATCTCGTGCCGAATTAAACCCAAGTTGAGAAACTAAGGTACTAATTTGCTCATGAGAAAGGGGTGTTTTTAAGTATTCAACAACACTCGGTTCAATGTTTTTACTTTGTAATAGGTTAAGGGTTTCGCGTGATTTTGAACAACGCGGATTATGATAAATAGTGACTGACATAAAAATACATCCAAAGTATAAATTGTGGCTATTTTAGGTGAACTCACTAAAGACTTAAAGCCTCGCAAGCTCTTTTTGCAATAACCGATACTGTGTGAGTAACGCTTTTAAGCGCTGTTGCTTAACATTTTCACTTGGCTCTACAAAATTAAGCGCTTTTTGTATTTCGTCGGCTGCTTTTAAATACGCACCATACTGAGATAATACATCGGCATTGGCTTCATGGTAGGCCGCCAATTTTTCTTGTTTTTTGTAGGCGTCAGTTAAAAGCTGTTTGCCTAAACTGTGATCGGGTTTTTCCAGTAAAAACGACTTTAATATATTTTCAGATAACTCATATTGCTCAGCCTCTAGTGCCGCGTTGGCGTAATTTAAGGTTATCACTTGGTTATTTGGCCGATAATTATTTAACTCGCTTAAGTAACTAACAGCTTCTGCGGCTTTTTTTTGTGCAATGAGTAAATCTGTTTTTGTATCAATATAAAATAAGTTTTTAGGATCGCTAGCTAATAGCTCGTCCAAGATAGGCTGCGCTTCCTCCGTTTTCTTTTGATCGATTAAGCTGATAGCTAATCCATATTGTAACGCTACGTTCTTATAAGTATTTTCGCGCATTAACTTTCTAAATAGGGCCTCTGCATTTTCTGGCTTGTTATCGTAACGTGCCAGTACACGGCTTTTAGCTAAATTAAAATCCAGACTAGAGCCTACTTGGCGTTTTGGATATTGCTCGGCGCGCAAGCGTACATCCGACACGCGGCTTTCTGGCAGCGGGTGAGTCAGTAGAAATGCCGGGGGTTTATATTTATAGCGAATTTGCGCTGCAAGCTTAGTTAAAAATTCACTTGATGCTCTGGCATCAAACCCCGCATTGTTAAGGGTTTGCATGCCCATTCTATCGGCTTCTTGTTCCGCAGAGCGGCTATGGGTGAGTTGGCTAAATGCCGACTGGGTTTGGCTGGCTGAAATAATCGCCATACCTGCATCTGGGGCTACAACGGCTGCTAAAATACCGGCTATCATACCGGCAATGGTTAGACCGCTATTGTCTTGTTGTTGCTGAATACGCCTTGCTAAGTGGCGTTGTGTGACGTGTGCAATTTCATGGCCAAGAACCGATGCAAATTGACTCTCGTTATCGGCTTGGGCTATTAATCCGGTGTGTACACCAACATGGCCGCCATAAAATGCAAATGCATTGATTTCGGGATTATTTAACCAAAAGAATGAAAACCCAAAACGTACATCATTGGCGTTAGCAACTAACTTTCTACCTAAAGTTGTTAGGTATTCATCAAGCACCGGATCGTTAATCAAAGGCGATGAGCCTCTGATCTGCATCATCATCACTTCACCAATCGCTTTTTCTTTTTCAATTGGCAATGCTTGTAAGGCTGAAGTGCCTAAGTCGGGCAGTTGAAGGTTGGTTTGTGCCTTTAACGGCTCACTCATTAGCAGGCTAAATGTAAGCACTGCACTGCATAAAGTGATAAAGGCTGATTTTAGCTGCATTATATTCCTTGTTTATTTTTTATCAGAGGCACTAGTTGGATCATCGGTGTATAAACGGCTGTCCTTTTCACATAGTTGGTAAAACGCCTTTATTGTGACCCCATCAACCTTAACAATGTTCAATTGAGTTTGTAAAAAAGCAATAATTTTATGAACCACTTTGTGAGAATGTAATATAAGCGCTTTATCTGCCTCATCGCCTTGGTCTAAGTAAAAGCCAATGAATTTATGTAACTGATTAATGCGAATAACGGTTTTCATAGTCAATGGATCCCATAACCTAAACTCCATCGATTCATCATGTCGTGCGTACCTATCGATGGCGGTATCATTAGAAAAAGGGAAGGCTTGTAATTCAAAACCACGCTCGGTAAACACTTGATGCAGTGAAATTCGTGGTTTGTTATTGCTTTCTTTTTCATAAAGCTCGTTGGGGTCTATTCCCAGCGCTTCTAAATTCCAATTGCGTTTGTCGATAATACGCTTAATGGCATTATCAAATCCGTGATCTAAAATACTTTCACATTCACTTACCGACGAAGCCACTAAATGATAAAAATGCGGCAGCTCCCCCCAATTAATTTGCTTCTTAAACCAATTAATTTCTTTGAGAGTTGGATTGCTAGGCAATTGCGCTTTATTATGCGAATTAGGCATTAACGTATCCTGATAGCTAACGATGTTATAAGGATAAACCATTGCAGAGGTTGTTTTAAGAAAAAGTTAAATTTAACTGCGGTTAATCTCAATTGGCCCTGTTATAGGACTTATTATTAATGTGAATAGGTAGCGAAACGAGTATGCTAGAGCTAAATTTACGCACTTATAAATGCCCACAGCAATTTATTCAGTTTAAATTAGGGCTGCGTGATGCAATATCGTTAAAACAAGCAATTACCTTTAATATCTCACAAGAACAAAACACTGATGATATTGAACGATATTTGCAAAAAAAAGCGTATTATTACAAGTTAAATAAACAACAGGGGTTGTTATTAGTGGAGCCGTTACGTGTTTGAATATGTAAAAGCATGGTATGAAAAAAAGTTTTCTGATCCTGATTCAGTCACTTTACTTTTTTTATTGTTGGCACTGGTTGCCATGTTGTATTTTTTTGGCCCATTGATTGTGCCTGTGTTAGTGGCACTGATCATAGCTTATTTATTAGATTGGCCTGTGGTTCACTTAGAACGGTTTGGCCTTAAGCGTTTTACTGCCACCAGCATAGTAATGCTGATATTTATTGGCATTATGCTCACTTTAATATTGGTTATAGGCCCTGTGCTTTGGCAGCAAAGCAGTAACTTAGTCCAAGAAACACCGCATATGGTCGAACAAGGTAAATCGTTTTTACTCGATCTGCCTGATAAATACCCCAGCCTTATTAGCGCAGAGCAAGTACAGTCAATTGTAGTAACCGTTGAAACCAAAGTACTCGACTTTGGCCAAGTGGTATTATCTGCGTCGCTTAATTCATTAAAAGACGCTGTAGCATGGTTAATTTACCTTATTTTGGTACCGCTACTGGTGTTTTTTATGCTCAAAGATAAAGTAGAGCTCAGTGCCAGCATTGCTAAAATGATCCCACGCCAACGCCGCTTAATTTTACAAGTGTGGCATGAAATGAATCAGCAAATCATGAATTATATTCGTGGCAAAGTATTTGAAATTTTAATTGTTGGTTCTGTGTCGTTTATTGCTTTTACCATACTGGACTTACGGTACGCCGCGCTTTTAGGCGTTCTCGTAGGCTTTTCGGTGCTTATTCCATTTGTGGGCGCAGCGTTAGTAACTATACCAGTGGCCGCAGTAGCGCTGTTTCAGTTTGGTTTAGAAACTCAATTTTGGACCGTTTTAATTATATACGGCATTATTCAAGCGCTCGATGGCAACGTATTGGTGCCTTTATTGTTCTCTGAAGCGGTTGATTTAAATCCGGTATTTATTATTGTTGCGGTGCTATTTTTTGGTGGGCTATGGGGTTTTTGGGGAGTGTTTTTTGCCATTCCATTAGCATCATTAGTCAAAGCACTTATTAATGCCTGGTCATCCAAACACGAAGAACTCGCGCAAGAGCTCGGTAACTAAAAGGTATAGTAAACGCACTTTAATTACGAAAGATTATTACTCATTCCTGTCAAAACTATGTACTATTGGGAATAAGATATATTTTTTAGTAATAAGGTGCGTTTTTAATGTCAGAGTTTTTATTGCCAGATGAACCCAAAGCTCAAGTTTATCTCGATGCAAATGCGACCACACCTGTATTGCCATGTATTGCAGAGGTGGTGTGCCATGCTATGCAAATTTGTTTTGGTAATCCCTCAAGTCCTCATATAACCGGCATTCAAGCTAAACACTTATTAGAACAAACCAGGCAAAAAGCCCGTACCGTCATTGGCGCGCAACAGGGCGATATTTTATTCACCTCCGGTGCCACTGAGGGGATTCAAACCGCCATCGTATCGACACTCATTAATGCAAAACACCATACAAAGCCAAACTCCGTTTTATTGTATGGGGCAACCGAACATAAAGCGGTGCCTAATACCCTAAAGCATTGGA
Source organism: Pseudoalteromonas sp. APC 3694 (assembly GCF_030407565.1). Lineage (NCBI taxonomy): Bacteria > Pseudomonadati > Pseudomonadota > Gammaproteobacteria > Alteromonadales > Pseudoalteromonadaceae > Pseudoalteromonas > Pseudoalteromonas sp. APC 3694. The sequence goes on along the minus strand of NZ_JASDDE010000032.1, from coordinate 21,512 downwards.
ATACAGTGCTGGAAATTAACGCTGATATTATTGCTATTCCGGTTAATCGTGATGGTATTTTAGACTTAGACTTTATTGCTCAGCATATTGATAACGCTTTGATGATTTGCACGATGGCCGTTAATAATGAAACCGGTGTTTACCAAGATCTAAGCGCCATAGAAAAGGTGATTCGTAGTCGTAATAGCCAAGTCACTTGGATGGTTGATTGCGTACAAGCGCTTGGCAAACAACAGCTCAACCTAAGTGAAACCACGATTGATTGTGCGCCTTTTTCAGGGCATAAACTTTATGCACCTAAAGGCATAGGTTTATTGTATATTCGTCAAGGCAGCCCATACACGCCCTTTATAGCCGGTGGCGGACAAGAAAGTGGCATGCGCTCTGGTACAGAAAACCTGCCTGGTATAGCTGGGCTCAATAAGCTGTTTAGTTTGCTGCTAGATAAACAAGACGAGACTTTTAAATCAATAGATGTACTTAACTTGTATCGAGATAAACTGCATAGCGCCTTAGTTGATACTTTTGGAAGTATTACCTTTAATCATGACTTTGCCTGCTCTGTGCCCACAACGCTTAATTTTGCGGTTAACGATTTAACCAGTAAAGAAGTTATTGATTTATTTGACGCTGCAGGTATTAGGGTAAGCGGTGGTTCTGCATGCAGCACGGGAGCTACGCAGAGCTTTGTACTTGATGCGATGGGAGCCTCACAGTGGCAAAGTGAAAACGCTATTCGTTTGTCATTTGGCCCTGCTGCTACGATGGCGCAAATAGATGATGCATGTGAACAAATTAGAGCGCTTAAAACGGTATTACAAGCTAACTGTTTAGTGATTTCTGATAGCAGTTTTCCTTTGCAAGAACTATGTGCTTTAGGGCTTACCCAATTTAGACACCAAGGTGCATGTAGTTGGTTGTATGTAACAGATGATCAACATGCATTTATTATCGATCCGATTATTGAACTGATCCCTCGCTTTGAAAAAATAGTAACTACGCAAAATTTAACTATTACCGCTATTTTAAATACGCATGAGCATCAAGAACGTCACTGCGCACTTGATTTAATGCGCAGCGCACTTAAAGAAAACCTAGTCGCTGGAGAGGTTGATAAATTAGGCTGGCCAACGAATAGCGACACATTGCAATTAACCACTCACGTACTCGAAAAGCTAGCCACACCAGGGCATAGCCAAGATAGCGTGAGTTATTTATTAAAAGCGAATAATGGAAATGTTCAGTACTGTTTTTGTGGTGATTTAATTTTACCTGCAGGGCTTGGAAATACCGCGCTTGATGGCGGAGATGCAATGCAAATGGCACATTCCTTGACGATGTTAGCAGCAGAGCTTAATCCGCAAAGTGTGGTGTGTTCAGGGCATGATTACCAACAGTGCTTTGCAATGAACTGGGCTGTTCAACAGCAGCAAACGCCATTATTACAAGCCTTATTTAAAGGTGATATTAATGACGCTGAATTTGCCGCACAAAAACAGCAAGCAGATTTACAACAGCACACACAAGCCAATACGCTCTGTGGTTATGTTAATGCCAAGCCTGCTGTAGAAACTTCGCAATTAAGTTTTAACCAAGCAAAAGAAATACTGGTAAAGGGCAATGCGTATTTAATTGATACCCGAGAACCTTATGAACACGGCGCTAATAATTTAAGCGTATTGCTAAACGTACCCATAGCTAAAACCTTAAATATTCCTTTAAGTCGAATGGCTCATGCACTTACGCAAGGCCAATTGGACAAAAACAACCAGTATATTTTGGTGTGTCGCAGTGGTAACCGTTCAAAAATTGCGGCAGCAAATCTGACTGAACTTGGTTACAGCAGTGTTTATAACTTATCAGGTGGTTTAGCGTTAACCGGTTAATTGTTATTAAGATGGCAGGCCGACATTTGTCGGCCTTTTTTTTGCTCGCTTTAATTTGGATCAGTTAGAAATTAATAAAATCTTCATTAAAGAGAAGGGCTGATCAGTTGTTAAATTCAATTTTTAATTTTATGATACCGGTGTCATAAAATTAAAAATTGCGCTATTATCTGCATCAAAGCTTATAAAAATAACGCAAATTAGACTTTTTAAGCTATAATATCTGGCTTTGCTTTTTACAAAATTCGGTTATTTTGTGTCGTAAAAAATTAAATAAAGCGCTTTAAATCAATAGATTAATAAATTAGGGGATGTTTACATGGCGAGCCGTTCTGAGTTAGTAAGTTGGCAAGCACTAGAAAATAGTGCACAAAAGATGGCACAAACACATCTGAAAACTTTATTTGCACAAGACGATTCTCGTTTTTCTCAATTTTCTACTCACATTCCTGGTGTATTGTTTGATTATTCAAAACAACGTATTGATGAGAAAGTTTTCGCTCAATTAATCTCATTAGCTAAAGAGTGTGATATTGAAGCGTGGCGTGAAAAAATGTTTGCCGGTGAGAAAATAAATATCACCGAAGACCGTGCCGTATTGCATACCGCACTTAGAAATCGCGCCCATACACCGCTTATTGTTGACGGTGAAAATATTACTGAGGCGGTCGATAGCGAACTTGCTAAAATGAAAACCTTTGTTGAAAAAGTACGCAGCGGGCAGTGGTTAGGTTACACCGGTAAAGCGGTGAAAGATGTAGTGAGTATTGGAGTAGGGGGGTCAAATCTAGGCCCTCAAACGGCAACTGAAGCACTTAAAGCAGTGGTTGATAAACCGTTAAACGTTCATTATGTTTCTAATGCTGATGGTGTACAAATTGCGTCAGTATTGAATAAAGTTGACCCTGAAACAACGTTATTTGTTATTTCGTCAAAAACCTTTACTACCTCAGAAACCATGACCAACTCAAAAACAGCGGTTGATTGGTTTTTAAACAGCGCCAAAGATAAAAGCGCCATAGCAAAGCATTTTGTGGCAGTAAGCACCAATTTAGAAAAAACCGCGGCATTTGGTATTAGTGACGAAAACGTATTTACCATGTGGGATTGGGTTGGCGGTCGCTTTTCACTTTGGAGTGCGATTGGTTTACCTATTGCACTTTATGCCGGCTTTGAAGCATTTGAAGCTATTTTAGAAGGGGCGTTTGAAGTTGACGAGCACTTTAAGTCGGCGCCGCTTGAGCAGAATATTCCTTTAATTATGGCTCTGTTGAGTGTATGGAATACCAGCTTTTTAGGATTTGATTCGCAAGCTATTTTACCTTACGACCAAGCATTGCATATGTTGCCTGCGTATTTACAACAGGGTGAAATGGAAAGTAACGGTAAGCACGTCACTTTTGATGGGCAAACCGTACCTTATACTACCGTGCCTATTATTTGGGGCATGACGGGAATAAATGGCCAGCATGCGTTTTATCAATGTTTGCACCAAGGTAATGTAATTGTCCCTGCGGACTTTATTGGCTCTGTAAAACCACAGGTTAACGTTGATAAGCATCACACTATTTTATTATCGAACTTTTTTGCACAAACCGAAGCATTAATGAACGGGGTAGATGCGCAGCAGATAACCGCTGATTTAACAGCCAAAGGCAAAACGCCTGCGCAAATTGAAATGCTACTAAAGCATAAAATTCATCAAGGAAACCGCCCAACAACGTCTATATTATTAGACACGGTTGATGCAAAAGCGGTGGGTCGTTTAATTGCACTGTATGAACATAAGATTTTTTGCCACGGTATTCTTTTACAAATATGTTCGTTTGATCAGTGGGGCGTTGAGCTTGGTAAGGGTTTAGCCTCTAAAATTGAAGCTGAATTAACCGACGATAACGTGGTTAATGAGCACGACAGCTCAACACAGGGCTTAATGGCGTACTACAAACAACACCGTACGCAGTAACACATTCACTTATTACACAATAAGTAACCAAATACCTTTGAACGGGTAGCGCTGGAGTCCTAGGGCCTGTATTTTTGTGAGAGGAATTACAGTGTCCCTAGACCCATTTTTTATGGCGCATATAACGAACAACATTAGTAGGCTTTGTGCTAAGGCCTGCATTATCCAGATAATAAACCGCTATAACTGATTACCAATACGGTAGTGGCAGGTAGCATAAACGTAGAGAGTAACTATGCTTAATCCTTTTGATATTATAATTTTTGGGGGCGGTGGTGATCTTGCGTTACGCAAATTACTTCCTGCAATGTATCGAGCATATCAAGAAGGTAACTTACCGCAAGGCTCACGTATTTTGCCTACCGTGCGCGAACAAAGTAAATGTGATGAATACATTGATACCGCACACAAAGCATTACAAGAATTTTTGAGCGAGGGCGAGTATAACGCTAAGGATTGGAAATCGTTCTCAGCGTTTTTAGTGCCTGTAGTGAGTAATGTTACCGAAGCGGATGATAACTGGGATGTACTGAAAAAGATTCTTGATGAAGACGACAGCGATAAATCTCGTGTGTTTTACTTATCTCTTCCGCCAGCTGTGTATGGCACTTGTTGTGAAATTCTATCTACTAAAAAATTAATAACAGCCAATTCACGTGTTGTTGTAGAAAAACCAATTGGCTATTGTGGCGAGTCTGCAGAAGTTATTAATGCGAAAATTGCACAGTACTTCGACGAAGATCAAATCTTCCGTATTGACCACTACCTAGGTAAAGAAACCGTTCAAAACTTAATGGCATTGCGTTTTTCAAATTCATTATTTGAAAACATGTGGGATGCTAAATCGATTGATAACATCCAAATTAGCTTATCAGAAACGGTAGGGCTTGAGAGCCGCGCCGGTTTTTATGATAAAGCCGGTGCCTTGCGTGACATGGTGCAAAACCACTTGTTACAGCTACTTTGCTTAGTCGCAATGGAGTCACCGCATAAACTTAAAGCCAATAGTATTCGCAATGAAAAGTTAAAAGTATTAGAAGCATTACGCCCATTAGAGGGCAGCGATGTTGATGACAATATTATTCGTGGGCAATACGTACCGGGTGATTTAAACGGTAAAATAGTCCCAGGTTACTTAGAAGAGCTAAACGAAGGGGCAAGTAAAACTGAAACCTTCGTGGCTATTCGTGCGCACATTGATAATTGGCGTTGGGCAGGTGTGCCTTTTTACCTGCGTACCGGTAAACGTATGGCAAAGCGCTGCGCTGAAATTGTGGTTGAATATAAAAAAGTATCTCATAACGTGTATGAGGACAGCGTAGGTAATATCGAGCCAAACCGTTTGGTGATCCGTTTACAACCACAAGAAAGCATTCAATTAACGCTGATGTCGAAGCGTTTAGATAATTTAGACATGCAACTTGAACCTGTAACGATGAACATTGAGCTGTCGCAAGCATATAGTAATGGCTTTCACTCAGATGCTTACAAACGTTTAATGCTTGATGCTGCAGCGAATAATCCATCATTATTTATTCACCGCGACGAAGTACGCCAAGCATGGAAATGGATTGATCCAATAATTGAACGTTGGCAAGAGAAAGGTAAACCAGCACTGTATAGAGCCGGTAGTTGGGGCCCTGAAGATGCAGATGAATTATTAGCAGAGAATAATCATGTTTGGTTTAACACTGGCGATAAGGCATAAGTGATGGCAACAATAGTAGAAAAGTTTTTTGACGATAAAGCTGCGCTGACTGATGAATTATCTCAGTCGTTAGAGCATGCTTTACGTGATGGTATTGAACGTGATGGCCGTGCAGTATTAATGGTTTCAGGCGGTTCTTCACCTGAGCCGGCTTATAAACATTTATCGACCCTTGATTTAAACTGGGCAAACATTGATGTTGCTATGGTTGATGAGCGCTGGGTTGAGGCAAGTCATGAAAAGAGTAATGAAGCATTCATCAAGCGTACTTTGTTACAAAACCATGGTGCAGCGGCTAATTTTATTAGCATGAAAAATACAGCAGCCACTGCAGAGCAAGGGGTTGATGCCTGTGAAGCGCAGTTTCAAGCATTAAAACGTCCTTTTGATGTGACTATTTTAGGCATGGGCCCAGATGGCCACACCGCGTCATTATTCCCACATGCACAAGGCCTGAAAAACGGCCTAGATTCAAGCCAACTTGTGTGCGCTATCAACGCGATACAAAGTGACGTAACAGGCAGTATTACTGAGCGCATGAGCTTAACGTTAAATGCGATTGCACAATCTAAAGTGGTTAAATTGTTAATTAGTGGCGATGAAAAGCTGGCTGTTTATAAAAAAGCTTTAGCGGGGGGCGATGTGAATGACATGCCGTTACGTGCGGTATTAAATCACCCTGAGATCAACATTGAAGTGTATTGGGCGCCCTAATTTTAATATAAATTAGATGTGCGCTAAACCTCTTTGTATTGATGGTTTAATGAAAGGTCAGTCGCTTTTGCTACTGACCTTTTTTATTGCTGATCTGTTTTACTCTTTGCTGAATTAAACAAAGCCGCGCAGAGATAAAGATGAAATGCTGAGTATTGCCCCCACAATTAGCAGTATAAAATAGGCTTTTACACCGATTGTAAATCCTGAATAAATTTTACTTATAGAAAAAAATCAAATGGTTAAATTTATTAAACACTAACTCACAAGCATGTTTTACGGTTTGAAAATTCCTACTCACCACGTTGTTTTAAACAAAATCAATTTAAAAATGCTTCAAGTACATGCTGGAAATTGATCGACAATTAAATTAGCCGGTTTACATGAAACTAATGAAAGCAAACTTTTATGAAGAATAGACTCTTAGTAGTTTTTGTTTTCTATTTTAGGCAGTATTTCATTTTGAAAAAATGCGTGCAACAACCTCAAGTAAGGTTGTGGCATATCATAAGTAACGTTTTTATATATTTGTCTAAATAATCAACGATAATTTTTTGTTAATTAATATCCTACAAACTGCCACAAAATTTTCACTTCCTTTTTGTTGCCAAAACCTTTAGCCTTAGGGCACTAACAGTAAAAAATCAAATTTATAAAATAACGGAGCAGTAACATGGCGGAGCAACAAGTACAGCCTTTACACAACGAAAAACATGCCAACACTAAAATTAAAAATGGCATCAATATCGAATTTATGAAAACACAACACTTAGTGCCAGTTGTAGCACACGAGTTTGCGCGTATCGCCAATGAGTTTCCAATGTCTTTTGTTAAAAATAACGAAACAGGTACTTTTCAAGCGGTTGCTATGTTTGGCCTAGAGCCTGGCGAAAACTTATTTGTTGATGGTGACAAATGGACAGCAGCATTTGCACCTATGGCAACAACGCGTTACCCATTAGGTTTAGTAAAGCACCCTGAGCAAGATCAATTTGGTATTGTAATTGACGAAGCGAGCTCATTAGTTGGTGAAGAAGAGGGTAATGCATTATTCGAAAACGGTGAAGAAACTGATTACCTTAAGCGTCGTAAAGAAGCGTTAGTATCGTTCATTGAGTTTTCACAAGTCACTGATGCGTTCACTAAATTCCTTGCTGATAAAGAATTACTAGTAGCACAAACGCTAACGGTTGATATTAAAGGCGAGAAAAAAGACATCAACGGTATTTACCTTATCGATGAGAAAAAACTAAATGAGCTAAGCGATGCAGACTTTCTAGAGCTTCGTAAACGCGGTTATTTAGCACCTATCTATTCTTTCTTAACGTCTACTCACCAAGTAGCACGTTTAGCACGTTTAAAAGCGCAACAAGCGTAATTTTTAAACAGAATTTAAAAAGCGCCTCAGGGCGCTTTTTTTATGCCATTAAACTCAGTTCACTTGAAAAACCCCACGTAACCATTCACATTAGTTTTAATCTTAACTAACAAAAGAACGCACAATGAAAAAATCACTATTACTAGGACTGCTTTGCGGTAGTTTAATGAGTGTGAGCTCATCTGCATTGAGTGCGAGCACGCCGTTTGCCATTGCGATTCATGGCGGGGCAGGCACAATCGAAAAAAGTAAATTTACACCTGCTCAAGAGCAAGCTTACCGCGATAAATTAGCTCAAGCTGTTGAGGCTGGGTATAAGGTACTTGAACAAGGCGGAGAAAGCCTTGATGCAGTCACCGCAGCAATTGAAGTGTTAGAGCAATCGCCTTATTTTAACGCCGGACGCGGCGCGGTATACACCTATGATGGTAGCCATGAGTTAGATGCCTCTATTATGGATGGTCGTAACCGCCAAGCTGGAGCAGTTTCGGGCATTAAGCACATAGAAAGTCCAATTAAACTTGCCCGTTTAGTGATGGAAAAATCGGTGCATGTGATGCTAAGTGGCCAAGGTGCAGAAGAGTTTGCTAAAGAGCAAGGCGTTAGCTTAGTAGAGAATAATATATTTGATACAAAGCATCGCTATGAAGCTTTATTAAAAGCAAAGGAAAAACTAGAGGCGAGCAAAAACACCAATAAAGATTATCAAGCAGCGCACAAGGCGTTACCCGCTAATTATAAAATGGGGACTGTGGGTGCGGTGGCACTGGATAAACAAGGTAATTTAGCCTCGGGTACGTCAACTGGCGGAATGACCGCAAAACGTTTTGGCCGTATTGGTGATGCACCAGTTATTGGCGCGGGTACCTTTGCAGAAAACGCCTCGTGTGCGGTATCGGCAACCGGCCATGGCGAATATTTTATTCGTTATAATGTGGCAAGCGATATTTGCGCACGAGTAAAATATCAAGGTAAAACCATTGCTCAAGCTGGAGATGAAGTAATAAATGGGGTGCTTAAACCGATTGGCGGCACAGGCGGTGTTATTATTGTTGATACAAAAGGCAATATTAGCCTGCCGTTTAACACCACAGGCATGTACCGTGCGAGTAAATCGAATACGCAAGCGACTTATGTAGGTATTTTTAGCGACGAATAAGCGTTTTTCTTTAGTGGCTGGAGGTTTATATAATAATCTGCTGATTGTTATGTCCTTTACAGGATTAACCCCAGCCATTTAATTTGCTACAATCGGGGCTCTTTGACTAATTTTTATAAGGTATGCAGGTGGTAAACCTAGGTCAGTTGTTTGGCGAGCTAAAAACGTGCTTAAAAAAAGATCAATTCAGTTTTAAAAAGCGCCTTCATGGCGTAAAAAAAATTACCGACGAGGCAAAACTTACCAGTGCGCTTGAAAAAATTACGGCTGATATCAGTCGCAGTCAATCGCTTCGCGAGCAGCGTTTAGCTGGGCTACCCAACGTTACTTATCCTGAGCAATTACCGGTCAGTCAAAAAAAAGACACCATTAAAGAGGCCATTGCTAATAATCAAGTGGTGATTATTGCTGGTGAAACCGGCTCAGGTAAAACCACACAAATTCCTAAAATGTGTTTAGAGTTAGGACGTGGGGTTGATGGGTATATAGGCCATACTCAACCTAGACGTTTAGCTGCACGTAGCGTTGCCAATCGTATTGCAGAAGAAATGCAATGCGAGCTTGGTCAGCAAGTGGGTTTTAAAATTCGCTTTAGCGATCAGGTTTCTAATAACAGTTATATAAAACTGATGACCGACGGTATTTTATTAGCTGAAATACAACAAGACCGTTTTTTGAATCAATACGACACCATTATTATTGATGAGGCGCATGAGCGCAGTTTAAACATTGATTTTATTTTAGGTTACCTTAAAAATTTACTTCCTAAACGTCCTGACTTAAAAGTTATTATTACCTCAGCGACCATTGATCCAGAACGTTTTTCTAAGCACTTTGATGATGCGCCAATTATTGAAGTATCAGGCCGGACATTCCCTGTGGATGTACGCTATAACCCCATCAGTGATATCCAAAAAGAAGACATGGAAGCCGAAGGCGACCAGTTACAGGGGATTTTTGATGCGGTTGATGAACTTTGCGCTGAAGGCCCCGGTGATATTCTGATCTTTTTAAACGGTGAGCGAGAAATACGCGATACCGCAGATGCGCTAAGTAAGCGCAATTTAAAACACACCGATATATTACCTTTGTATTCAAGGCTATCGAACGCTGAGCAAAATCGTATTTTTGCGCCGCATTCGCGCCGCCACATTATTCTCTCAACCAACGTGGCTGAAACATCGCTAACGGTGCCAGGTATTCGTTATGTTATTGACCCGGGTACGGCGCGTATTAGTCGTTACAGTTACCGTACAAAGGTTCAACGTTTACCCATAGAGCCTATTTCGCAAGCCAGTGCTAATCAGAGAATGGGGCGTTGTGGACGTGTTGAAGCGGGTATTTGTATTCGCTTGTATTCAGAGGACGATTTTTTATCACGTCCTGAATTTACCGATCCTGAAATATTGCGTACTAACTTAGCATCAGTTATTTTGCAAATGTTAGCCCTTGGGCTGGGTGATATGGCGCAATTTCCTTTTGTGCAAGCTCCAGATAGCCGAAATATTAATGATGGTTTAACATTGCTTGAAGAGTTAGAAGCGGTAAAAGCGGCTAAGCGTCATCAAAAAACCAGTTTAACGCAATCTGGTCGAGAGCTGAGTCGTTTGCCGGTTGATCCGCGTTTAGCAAAAATGGTGCTGACTGCGCATAAGCTGGGTGCATTGCGTGAGGTGATTATTATTGTTGCTGCGCTCTCAATTCAAGACCCACGAGAACGACCACAGGAAAAACGCCAGGCAGCGAATGAAAAACACGGTCGCTTTGACGATCCAGACTCTGACTTTATCGCCTTTTTAAACTTGTGGAATTACCTCGAAGAGCAGCAAAGTGAGCTGACCAATAGCCAGTTTAGAAAGCTATGTCAAAAAGACTTTTTAGCGTATATGCGTATTCGTGAATGGCAAGACATCGTGTATCAAATCAGCACTGTGTGCAATGAAATGAAAATGAAAGCCACCACTAATGTTGCAGACAGCGAGCTTATTCACAAAGCACTGTTAAGTGGCATGCTCAGTCATATCGGTTTTAAAGACGAAAAGCAGCTGTATAAAGGCGCACGTAATAGCCAATTTCATATTTTTCCAGGATCAGGCTTGTTTAAAAAGAGCCCCAAGTGGATGATGTCGGCTGAATTGGTAGAAACCAGTAAACTCTATGCCCGTATTAATGCCAAAATAGATGTGAACTGGGTAGAACCGTTTGCTCAGCATTTAGTAAAACGCAGCTACACAGAGCCTCATTGGGAGAAAAAGCCCGGTGCAGTGATTGCCTTTGAGCAACAAACTTTGTATGGCTTATTAATTGTTAATAAACGCCGCTGTGTGTACAGCAATATTGACCCTAAAGTAAGCCGAGAGTTATTTATTCGCACAGCGCTGGTTGAACAAGAGCTGGGACTCAATGAAGCATTTTTAGCGTATAACCGCGAATTAATTGAAGATATTCAAGTGCTCGAGAACAAGTCTCGTAGGCGCGATATTTTAGTTGATGAGCAAACCTTGTTTGAGTTTTACGAGAAGAAAATACCCAGCGATATTAACAATCGTGCTGCGTTTATTAAGTGGTATAAAACACAAAAACAGCAAGACAAACGCTATCTGCACATGACGCGTGAAGAGCTCATGCAGCATGGTGCAAGTAGCATTACCGAATTTGACTATCCAGATACATGGCAACAAGATAACTTAATGTTGCCGCTTACTTATCATTTTGATCCAGGCCAAGCAGTTGATGGTGTTGCCGTGCAGATACCGGTTGCGCTATTAAACCAAGTTCAAGAAAGTGGTTTTGATTGGCATATACCGGCATTTCGTCATGAGCTAATTTGTGGGTTAATTAAGTCATTACCTAAGTCATTGCGTCGTAACTTTGTTCCTGCGCCCAATTATGCTGATGCGGTGTTAGCGGCTATAGAGCCATTACAAGGCTCGTTAATCGACTCGCTAAGCAATCGATTACTACGTATGACCGGCGTCCGTGTAGACCCTGAGGCGTGGGATTTAACTGCGCTTGCTCCGCATTTAAGGCTACAATTTGAAGTGCGCGATGAACACGACAAGCTACTGGCACGTGGACTCGATTTAGCTAAACTTAAAGCGCAGCTACAAGGCAAGGTCACCGATACCTTATCTAAAGTCGCTGACAAAGGCATAGAAAAAACCGATTTAACGCAGTGGGATTTTGGAGAGTTACCAACATCCTATGTGAAAAAGCAAGGTCAATACGAAATTAAAGCGTACCCTGCGCTGGTGGATAAAAAATCAACGGCGGCAGTGGAGTTATTCGATAACGAAATTAAAGCGCAATTAGCGCACCAGCAAGGTTTACGTCGTTTAGTACTGTTAAACGTGCCATCACCTATTAAATACCTGCAGCAAAATCTACCAAACAAAGCTAAATTAGGGTTGTACTTTAATCCTTTTGGTAAAATTGCCGATTTAATAGATGACTGCATTGCATCGGGTGTTGATAGCCTATTAGTTAAATATGGTGATATTCGTACAAGTGATGCATTTGAAACGGTTAAAGAGCATATTCGCGGCGAATTAGGCGACACCGTAGTAGCAATTGCAACCCAAGTAGAGCAAGTACTGAGTATTGCTCATGCGCTGCATAAAAAAATGAAAGGGCGAGTAGATTTAACCATGATCACTGCCCATGGCGATATTAAATCTCAGTTAGAATCGCTTATTTTTAAAGGTTTTGTGAGCCAGCATGGGGCGGATAAGCTCGGCGACTTAATTCGTTACTTAAAAGCGATTCAAAAACGACTAGAAAAGCTACCCGTTGACCCAAATCGTGATAGATTATGTGTGCTAGAGCTTGAAAAAGTGGCGCAAGAATATAAAAAACTGACGAATAAAACCCTTAAAGGAATGCCATTGCCTGATGATGTTGAGGCTATTTTTTGGATGCAGCAAGAATTACGCGTATCCTTATTTGCGCAAACCTTAGGTACACCTTATCCAATTTCAGCAAAACGTGTGTTAAATGCGATAAAAGAAATTGAATAATCCCTTTATTCGCTATTAAGCTAGGGTCTGTTGACCTTTTTGGATTAAAATTCGTTCAAACTAAGGGCGGTTTAATCGCGGCGCGAGGTTTGTAACCTAGTGGGCTAAGTAAAAACCACACCACATAGGCTCTGCCTTGCCTAAATACCAAACAGGCTACTGCAAATTCAACCTTGAACGGTCAACAGACCCTAAGGGACTAACTTGAGAAGGAAATGACATTGCTATGTCCTCATTACTAAAACACCAAGCGCGACAATTGTTAGTGGTTGATGATGAGTATTTCAATTTTGAAATACTCAAAGCAGGGTTAGCATCAACATTTGATTTAAGCTATGCTGATTCTGGTAAAAGTTGTTTAGCATCTGCCATTGCTAATCCGCCTGATATTATTTTGCTTGATGTATGTATGCCGGGGCTTGATGGTTATGATACCTGTCGCATACTTAAACATACGCCAGAGACAAAACACATTCCGGTGGTGATGATATCAGGACTTGAGTCAGAGCTTGAGCAACAAGCAGGCTTTGACTCAGGGTGTGATGCTTACGTTGTAAAACCTTTTTCTATCGCCGTACTACGAGAAAAAATTAATAATATTGTGTAAAGGGAATTATGTTTACTGAAGATAAGCGAAACTACAGACGTATGCAGGTTAACACACCCGCTAAGTTAACCTCGATTGAGCCCGTCGCAGGACTAAGTTACACAGGCACCTGCCTTGACTTAAGTGCAACAGGGCTCTCCTTGCAGCTCGATGATTTATTAGAGCTTAACTCAATTTTATCGGTTGATATTGCATCAACCCATCCAAGCATTGCACCGTTAAAAGCCACTGCAAAGGTGATACGTGCCAGCACAGAAGAGGATGGCACGATAACCGCAGGGCTAGAAATTATTGAGTTTAACTAAAATTAGTGTTTAGTAAACCTTACAAATAAGGCCTTTAAGATAAAAGCCTTCAGGGTAGCTGCCCGCAATAGGGTGGTCAGCTGCTTGATTTAAGCGCTCCATGATCAGTAAATCTTTACCTGCATCAAGTGCTGCATCTGCAACCACTTTTTGAAACAAATTTTGTTCCATTAAACCAGAGCATGAGAAAGTAAGCAGTGTGCCGCCTGGTTTTAATATTTGCATCGCAATCATATTAATATCTTTGTAACCCCGACACGCCCCAGTTAACTGCGCTTTATTATCAGCAAATTTAGGCGGATCCATCACAATCGTATCAAACATCACGCCGTCTTCACGGTATTGGCGCAATAACTTAAATACATCTTGTTTTACAAAGTCGACTTTATTTAAATCAAGGTTGTTATGTTCAACATTGCGCTTTGCTGTATCCAGAGCTGGTTGTGAAACATCGACATTGGTTACATGCTTACAGCCACCACGCAGGGCATAAAGAGAAAACGTCCCCGTATAACTAAAGCAATTTAATACGGTTTTATCTTTTGAAAAACGCTCCAGCGCAGCACGGCTATCACGTTGATCTAAATAAAAGCCGGTTTTATGGCCTTCAAGAATATCAACTTCAATTTTTAAACCATTTTCTTCAATGATCACTGGCGCTGTGGGTTCATTACCCCAAAGCACTCCTTTAATTGGCTCCAAGCCTTCTTTAGTGCGCACATCTACATCTGAGCGCTCATAAATATTAGAGCCTGGGAAAATAGCCATTAATGCACCAACAATTTCACCTTTGTGGCGCTCAGCACCGGCACTGAGTAACTGACAAACCAAGGTGTTATCAAATTTATCTATGGTAACACCCGGTAAATAATCGGATTCAGCGGCGCAAAGCCTAAAACCGGTCAGTCCACCTTCTTCAATCGCATGACTGCGAGCTTCTAAAGCACGACGTAGGCGACGCTCGAAAAAATGTTGATCTATGACTTCTTTTTCATCAAAGCTCCAAACACGCGCGCGAATTTGTGAATGAGGGCTGTAAGCCGCGGTGGCTAAAAACTTACCTTCACTGTCGTGTATGGTTACCGTGTCACCTAATCCAGGTTTACCTTTAATTTTTTTGATGGCTTTAGAAAATAACCAAGGGTGTTTTCTTTTTAATGATTTATCGCGACCAGCTTGCAGGTAAACGGCAGATGACATAGGGCTTCTCTGTAGTAATAAATAAGCGCTGTATTTTAGTCAAGCCACGCGCAACATACAATGAATGTTTTGCAAGGGCCTTATAAATCGCGTTAAAGTAGGGGATATTACCTCGTTTAAATAGATTTTTGGAAGCTCGGTGAACAATTTAGCCCTTAGCCCTTCATTAAAGCAACTTGATCAGCAATGCAGAGAATTTATAACAGCGCTTATCCATGCTGATGTAGCCCATGATATCACTCATATTGAACGCGTTGTCCGTGTCGCAGTTAAATTATGCACTGCTGAAAAAGCCAATATGAATGTTGTTTTACCTGCTGCGTGGTTACATGATTGTGTGGCCGTAGCAAAAAACCATCCCGATAGGGCAAAAGCTTCAACGATGGCTGCCGATAAAGCGATTAGTTTTTTAGCGTCTATTGGCTATGATGACGCGCTATTTGATGATATTCACCACGCCATAGCCGCGCATAGTTTTAGCGCCAATATTGCTATTAAAACCGTTGAAGCACAGATTGTACAAGATGCTGACAGAATGGATGCCTTAGGGGCTATTGGTGTTAGTCGTTGTATGAAAGTGGGGGGCTCAATAAGCCGACTTTTGTACAATCCTAATGATCCATTTTGTTTAGAGCGTGAACCTGATGATAAACAGTACACCTTAGATCATTTTTTTATAAAGTTGCTGCATATTGCAAAAAGTATGAATACACCTTCAGCTAAAGCTGAAGCACTTAGAAGAACAGATTATATGTATGACTTTTTAGAGCAGTTAAAATCTGAAATTGGAGGGTAAGACAGTGAGGTCAAAATTGAGCGGTATTGATCATTGTCATTTAAATGTTCAAAGCCTCACCCAAGCCGTTGATTGGTATGAAAATGTGCTTGGTTTTACCGTATTAGAGGAATTAGCATTTTGGAATGAAGAAGGCAAAGGCCCTTTAACGCTTGAAGATGAAAACGCATCGACACGTTTAGCTTTATTTGAGGCGCCAGGGCGAAGTAAAGGAATCGCTTTTGCTGCAACCGGTGAGCAATTTATAGCGTGGTTAGCACATTTTGAGCAGCTTGAAATTAAAACGATACTGGCTGATCATGGCGTGACTTTTTCTATGTATTTTAAAGATAACAGTGGCAATAGCCATGAGATCACTTCCCATGACTATCGCATTATAAAACAGCATTTTCCGGCTGTAGCGTTAGGCTCTCACAATGCCAAAAGAGGCTAAATTAATTGCGCTCTTGATGAGCCTTTTTTATCGCTAAAATAGTGTCTATTTTGCTAATAAAAAGATCAACCAGCTGAGGGTCAAAGTGTTTTCCTGCTTGTTGTTGCATATGCTCTAGTGTTTGCTCAATGCTCCACGGCTCTTTATAAGGACGTTTTGATGTAAGTGCATCAAATACATCAGCAATCGCTACAATCCGCCCCTCAATGGAGATTTCCTCGCCTTTCAATCCATTAGGATAACCTGTGCCATCCCATTTTTCATGATGTTCAATAGCCAATACATGGGCAAGTTGCAGTAAGGGGGAAGGTGAGTTGGCCAATATTTTAGCCCCTATAGCGGCATGCTCTTTCATGTGTGCAAATTCGTCGGGGGTTAATTTGCCAGGTTTTAACAGTATCGAATCAGGAATACCTATTTTTCCGACATCGTGCATTGGCGCAGCTTGGCGTAATAATTCTGCGTGTTGTACGTTCATTCCCAACGCTAAAGCAAGTACTTTGCTGTATTGGCTCATTCGTGCAATATGCTCACCCGTATCGGTATCTTTATACTCTGCCGCGCGACCCAATCGCTCAACTAAATCTACATGTGCTTGTTTTAGTTGCTCGGCTTGTACTAAAGAAAGATGAGTTTTTACCCTTGCCTTTACAATCGCAGGGCTAATAGGTTTGGTTATATAGTCAACCGCACCTAGCGAAAACCCTTCCGATTCATCTTGTTCTTGCGTGAGTGCGGTGACAAAAATGACCGGAATGTGTGCGGTTTTAGGATTAGCTTTTAAAATTTTGCACACTTCAAAGCCATTCATATCTGGCATCATTACATCAAGTAAAATGAGTTTTGGCGGATCGTTTTCTATTAATTGCAGTGCCACAACCCCCGATTTAGCAAACGATAAACGGTAGTTACTCGCTAAGAGCTCGCGCATTACTTTTAAATTTGCAGGTTCATCATCGACGATTAATATTCGCGCCTGACTTATCGATTGATCCATCGGTATCCTCAGAAGAGCTAGTTATTGAGTGTTGTTAATAATGCGTTGAGCTGTGTTTGTGCATTATCAAATTCAAAGTCATTAAACTGCTCATAAATATTTAAAATAGCAACTTTGTGTTGTTCGGGTGTTATTCTTACAATATAACTTAATAACGTATCATCCAACTCTGCTCGTTTAGCTTGGCTGAGTAAAAGCGTTAATTGGTGAATAAATTCAGCATCTGACACGGTTTCTTTTTGTAATTCATTCTCTTTAAAAGCAATGTGTAAGTGTGATAATTCATCTGCTAGCTGCTGCCACTCTTGCTGACATTTTAATATGTACTGAGTATAACTTGCTATATCACGTTGTTTTTCAGCTTGCGTAATTAAGTAAGATAAATTATTGAGCGCTAAATTACCGGCAAGACCTTTTAAATTATGCAAAATATGAGCATGATGTTTATCGTTTAGCTTAATGGCCGCCAAGGTTTGCATACTATTTTGATGCTGAGCTAAAAAGAGTACAACCTCTTTGAGATGTTTCTCTTTGCTGCCCCACATTTTTTCACCTTTATTAAAATCTATACGAAGTTTTGAATCTATTGGATCGTTAGTTACTAACTGGCTGATAGTAAGCCCAAGCACCCGCGCTATTTCTTGGTTGAGTTGGTTTATGTCAACGGGTTTCGTTGTAAAACCATTCATACCCGCTTGTTTGGCTGTTAGCTTATCTTGCTGCAGCACACTGGCTGTTAAGGCAATTATTGGCGTGTGCTTTAGTTGTTTTTGCTGCTCTAAAGAGCGAATTGATGCTGTGGCACTGATCCCATCACATTTAGGCATATGAATATCCATTAAGATAATATCAAAGCGATGCTGATTAAACATGTCAATGGCCTCAAAACCATTATTTGCTTTACTTACCTGATGGCCTGCTTGGGAAAGCATAATAGTGAGTAGTTCGATATTTTGTTCAATATCATCCACCACTAAGATTTTTAATGGGGGTAAGCTAAATGCATTTTTACTAATGGCTTGCACCTGACTTTTTTCGCCTGGCTCAAGCCCAACAGTAAAGGAAAAGCAGCTACCTTGACCAAGGGTACTTTGTGCGTATATTTTGCCACCCATTAATTCAACCAGCTGCTTACTAATTGTTGTGCCAAGCCCTGTGCCACCAAATCGGCGTGTTGTGGTGGCATCTGCTTGCTCGAAGGGTTTAAAAATAGCCTCAAGGCGACCTTTTTCGATACCTATACCGCTGTCTTGTACTTCAAATAAAATGGGTTGATTGGGTTTATGAGTAACCGAAACAGTAACATGGCCTTGCTCAGTAAACTTTATCGCATTGCCGATTAAATTGGTTAGCACTTGGCGTAAACGCGTATCATCACCAAAATAAAATGGATTTACATTGTCAGCTATTTTTAAAATGAGCTGTAAGTCTTTGCGTTTTGCATCAAGCCAAAATGTCGACACAATATTATCAAGCAATTCTTGCAAGTTAAAATGTACTTTTTGAATTTCGAGTTTACCTTTCTCTAGCTTTGCTGAGTCAAGGATATCGTTGAGTAAATGCAATAAAGAACGCGCAGCGTTATTAACGGTAATAATTTGTTTTTGTTGTTCTTTATTAAGCGGACTATCCATTAAAATATCACTAAAGCCAATAATTGCATTCATGGGGGTACGTATCTCATGGCTCATATTTGCCATAAAAGACTGTTTAGCTTGCGCGGCTGCTTCAGCCTCGTATTTGGCTTGCTTTAAGCTTTGCTCATATTCACGGCGCTTAGTTATATCAACTAAAACGCCATCAATCCAGCGTGTATCATTTTTAGAGTTAGTGATAATGCTTGCTTGATCGAGTACCCAAATAATATTGCCGTTGCGATGGCGAATGCGGTACTCAATTGAGTATTGACTGGTCGATGCAACTGCTTGATCAATGGCTAAAGAAATCGCTGCTTCATCTTCTTTAACAATAAGCTCGGCAAAGGTAATACGCTGCTCAGTAAATTCTTCAGCGCGATAACCCGTTAGTTCATAGACGCTAGGGCTGATAAACAACATACTCCAGTGTTCATCTAACAAGCAGCGAAATACCACACCGGGCATATTGTTCATCAAGGTACGGTATTGTCGCTCTTTTTCAATTAAGCTTTGTTGTAACGCTCTTTGTTCAGTTAAATCGGTAATAAAGCCCACAAACAATGTTTCAGTTTGTAATTGCTTTACTTCACCAATCCCCAAGCGAATTGGAAATTGATAACCATTTTTATGTTTTGCCCACACATCGCGATTAACACCAATAACACGTTTTACCTCATGGTTTGTTGTATTTTTTAAAAAAGCATCGTGTTGATTCGCAATATCATCAGCCATTAATATTTTTACATTCTGGCCAATGACCTCATTATCTTGCCAGCCAAAAATTGTTTCTGCGGCTTTATTAAAGCTCAAAATAGTGCCTTTAATATTGATAGTAACGATGCCGTCAATGGCAGTTGATAAAATAGCATCAAGGCGAGACTCTTCAGCTGATTTTTTCCCCAACAGCATTCTGTAACGGATCATGCCATTGATGATCACAACCACCGCTGTTAATAAAAGTGTGGCGAACGACACACTAATAGCAATAAAGGTTAGATGTGATTGATTTGTTTGCTCGTTAATTATCGGGCTTGTTGTAATAAATCGCGTAGCGGCCATGCCCATAAAATGCATACCAGCCACGGCAAGGCCAAGAATAAGGGCACAAATAATACGATTATGCACAGGCGTTAATTTTTTAAAGTGTGCTGGTAAATGAAAACGTGCATAAAGACTTATAAAAGACAGCAGCACTGCAACAACAATTGAAGCGCCAAACCATATTGGATCATAACGAAGTAAAGGACTTAATTGCATCGCGGCCATACCGCTGTAATGCATGGTACCAACACCCGCGCCAAATAAAAGAGAGCTTAGAATTAAATTGATAATACGAGGGTGAGAGCTATATGTTTTCAAACAAGAAAAAGCAATGGTACATGCCAGTAAAGCCGGTATAAACGATACAAAAGTGAGTGTGGGGTCGTATTCAATTGTAGTGCACAAAGAAAATGCGAGCATTGCAATAAAGTGCATGCTCCAGATCCCTCCGGCAAGGACTAAGGCTGCGGTTATATTGGCTAACTTTCGATAAGATTTAAAATGTGTATTATTTGCTAAATCGAGAACGTGCAAAGAAAAATAAGCTGCAAAAATTGCGGTGAGTATAGATAGTGTCACTAAACTTGGGTCGTATACACCATTAATAATTAGGCTTGGATCTGGTTCGTTTATAAAAAAATTAGCTAACATCAATCATTCACATAATATCTCTTAAAATCAGTCTAATATAAAATACAATAATAATCACAAGGTATTGAGTTATAAATAACAAAAGTAACGTAAGTGTTTTAAGCTCTAAACCATACTATTTATTGAGTAGCACTAAATGCATTGTTATTAAAATGGCATTTAGTGGGGATTATTTATAGATTAGCCGTTATGGTACAAGGTAAAATAAAACCCAGTGGTTAATTATAAATAGGCAGCATTCATTGTTGGATTACACTTTAAAGCGTAGTAAGCGAAGAAAAACAGTGGCTATCAAAGTCGCACAACGTGAGCTTACGGTATATGCGCCCCATTTTGTAACGAAAACACAAATTAATGAATGGCTGTTAAGTAAACAGGACTGGATTGATGCTCAGTTACATAAGCAACAAATTCAAGCCGATACACGACAGTTTCCACTCAAAACCCAGAGTATTAAATTATTTAATGAAGCTGTTAATGTGCAATTTGAAAACGCAGCACGCACTCAATGGCAGCAGCACAATGAAAGCCAAACGCTGTTACTGAGTATTTCTTCACGTGTAAAGCATCAAACGCAAATGTATCAAAGTTTGCTAGAGCAGTTTTTGCATGAGAAATTAGAAAGTTATATTGAAATGCGAGTTAACGATTATTGTCAGCTGATGGGTGAAAAGCTACCGAGTAATATTCGTATTCAATTGTATAAACGTCGCTGGGGTAGTTGTAATCGCAGGCGTGAACTAACCTTCAACTTACACTTGGCAAGTGCACCGACATGGGTCATTGACTACGTGATTGTTCATGAATTAGCACATTTAAAATATTTAAATCACAGCGCTCAATTTTGGCAACGTGTGGGATTATTTTATTCAGATTATAAACAAGCAAGCAACTGGTTAAACAATCATGGTATGAGTTTACAGTGGGTATTTGAATAAAAAGAAATAATAATGTAGAGAAGAGAAGTGGTGGAGGGAGCTGGATTCGAACCAGCGAAGGCTGAGCCGTCAGATTTACA
>NZ_JASDDE010000031.1:0-48480 GCF_030407565.1 Pseudoalteromonas sp. APC 3694 | reverse complement strand
TATTAGGTGATCGGCTTAGATAGTATTAGGTGATCGCGATGCATGAGAATATGCAGGTGTAATTTTATAGATATAAAAATAATTGTATGGCGAGGTTTTAAGAAGAAAATTACGGGTGAATTTGAATTCATAATAAAAGCCAGCGGTCACGTAAGTAACGGCTGGCTTTTCTGCCCACCCTTTCCCGTATCACATGTTATATTTCGGCTGATCAGAAGTACCTTTGGCCTAGCTTCTTTCAAAGCAATAACAATGTGCTCCTAAAATGTTCGAATAGCGGTGTGCTAGCAAACTGGCTAGTCACATGGCTTTACCAAATTGGTGCTTCAAACAGTTGTGGTTTCCCACATGTTTTGGCGTTGAGGTGCCAACTTCCTATTTGGGTTTCTTAAACTTACCAAACAGCAGGGTATTCAACAACCCCATCAACAGCAAAGCCATGATTTAGCAAAGCCTGTCTAGTAATGAATGGTAGAGTATTCGCGTCACTTGGGTATTCAGCTAGGGATTTTTCCGCATAGTTATCCATAATGCTTAATAATTCAGATAACTCATACTGTTTTGAAATGGTTGAATCCCATATTGCATCTTCAACCATTGATTCTAACTCTACATTGGAATTTTGAAATGCTAGGCGACTCTGATAAACAATTCTAAACTTGTTTTCACCTTGATGATGAACTACAAGTTTTTGCTGCGGGATCTTCTTAATTAGTTTGTACCCTGATCTTCTAGGGTCATAAAATACTTGATTTAAAACAACCTTCCCTTCAACTTTATGGAAAGTCTTTTTCTTGGTTTCTGGATCAATGCACCAATAAACTCGAAAAGAATTTCGTCTTAATTTATGACCGTAAATTTCAAGCAAAGGTTTTAACTGCTGCTCAGTGCCTTGTTTAGAGCCACTCTTCCACCCACTCACAATTGATTGTTGAACCCTACAGGCATCTTTAATTTCATTTTGAGTCCAACCATCATTTAGTGCCAGTCTTATTAGCTGCTTGGTTTGTTTGAATTTTCTCTTATTCTTTTTTGAGTTTGTTGTTGCTTCCATAAATATCCTTAAAATGAAGCAGATGATTAATCACCTGCTTCTCCATTCCTAGTTACTTTTTCTGGTTTGGATTCATCTGCTTACCTCGGTTACCATGTACTTTAGCATTAGCAGGGTTATTTCCTGAAGTGCCTTTATTATTATTTGCTTGATTCGCTTTGTGATTACTATTTTGATTAGACATTATTTTCTCCTCATTGATTGTCTGCCTAAATCATATGAAATTAGGAAAAAACAAAAACTGATAGTTTAATGATAATTAGTGATAACCAATGATATTTTTAAATCATCACACAATGCTTGCTTACTGATTTCTTGTTATTTCCTCAATTTTCTCATATTGTAATTAGGTTCCTTTTTGAGATGGTCCAATGACAGACGAAATATTAACGATTCAAGAGGTTGCAGCATACCTAAAGTTGAATGAAAAAACGGCTTATCGTCTTGTAAGTAAAGGTAAGCTTCCCGGCTTCAAAGTGGGTGGTTCATGGCGGTTTAAGCGTGTCGATTTAGATAAATGGATTGAAGAACAAAAACAATAAATAAGGATATGGTGTGATCCCCAATTACCAACAATTTATGCGTCCATTCTTACAAATAGCAAATGACGCTAACGGCAATGAAGTAAAACTCCGTAATGTAATTAATCAATTAGCAGATCAATTCGGTCTAACTGATGAAGAAAGATCAGAAACGTTACCTAGTGGTCGGCAAAGCATACTAGATAACCGAGTTGGTTGGGCACGTACTTATTTAACAAAAGCTGGTCTGTTAGAAGCCACCCGCAGAGCGCATTTTGTGATTACTTCTCGTGGTAAAGAGGCTTTGTCTGAAGATGTTGACATTAACAACGAATACCTGAAAAAGTTTGATGAATTCATCGTTTTTAAACAAAAAAGTAATGATGGAGTAGGTACAGAAAATAATTCAGACAACATAGAGCATGAAGAATTATCAACACCAGATGAAATATTAAGAGCTGCTTATAAAAAAGTTAATGAAGCGCTAGCCCAAGATATACTAGAACGCACCCGTAAAGTTACCCCTGATTTTTTTGAAGATTTATTGATCGAGCTTTTAATTGCTATGGGTTACGGTGGCGCTGGTGAAGGTGCTGCTCATGCGCTAGGTAAATCAGGAGACAATGGTGTCGATGGTGTTATTGATCAAGACCCTCTAGGTGTAGATCAAATATATATTCAAGCTAAGCGTTATGCCGAAGGCAATAACGTTGGTGCTGGCGATATCAGAGACTTTTTTGGAGCACTAAACCTTAAACGTGCGCAAAAAGGTATTTTTATCACAACGTCAGATTTCACTTCATCAGCACAAGACACGGCAAATAATCTTGGTACACGCATTGTTTTAATTAATGGTAAAGAGCTAGCTAAGCTCATGCTTCGCTATAACATCGGTAGTCGAGACGAAGATGTATTACATATTAAAAAAATTGATGAAGACTTTTTTGAAGGATTTTAAAGGAAGATTATGGAACACATCAGTAATTTTGATTTTTTAAAAAAGCACCAAGATTGGTTATATAAATTAGCCGAAAGCGCTGAACTCAATTTTTCTTCAGATCCAAACACTTCACTTATAAAAATACGACAATTAGGTGAAGCTATCGCGCAATCAATAGCTGCTCGTATAGGTGTCGAATCAGGTAACAATGTTAAACAAATAGATCTTCTCAAAGAGCTTGATTATAACTTACGCTTAGATGATAACGTCAGAGACGCTTTTCATACTATTAGAAAGCTAGGTAACACAGCTACTCATAATTTTGATAGCACGAGCCACCGCGATGCGTTAAAAGCAATAATGGTTGGGCACGCATTAGCTATGTGGTTTCATGTCACTTTTGGTGGTAGTGCTGCCAAAGGGTTTAAAATAAAGAAATTTTTAAAACCGCAAGACCCTTCCGAATATGTTCGCTCACTTGAAGAGCAAGTTGAACAATTAAAAACCGAATCTCAACGTAGTTCTGAACGAATAAAAACCGCAGAAAAACTTAGTCATATTGAAGCCGAAAAAGCTAAAGCGGAGCGTGAAAGAGCTGAAAGAATGGCAGCAGACCGAGTTGTGTGGGAGCAAATTGCAGAAGAACATGAAGTAAAGCTAGCTGAATATAGAGCCAAAATGGACGCAGCTAATATTGAATATTTCATGACGTTCCAAGCTAAACCTAAAGAAGAACAAGCCGAAGAACTAAAGCGTATTGAAAAATCACTGTTTGAGATGGATGAAGCGGAAACTCGTGTAATCATAGATCAGCAATTAGTTGATGCTGGCTGGGAGGCCGATACCGTAAATATCAGGTTTGCTGATAGAATTATTCACGGTAAAAAAATACCGGGTTCTAGACCTGAGCCAAATAAAAACAAAGCAATTGCAGAATGGCCTACTGCTTCAGGCCCTGCTGATTACGCCTTATTTATTGGCATGACCATTGTGGGTGTTATCGAGGCAAAAAAAAATGCTAAAAATGTGTATGGAGCCATTGATCAAGCCAAACGCTATGCAAGAGGTATTGATAATCTTCCTGAAGATATAGAAATCACTCAATATGGAGAATTTAATGTTCCTCTTACTTTTGCAACTAATGGCCGTAGTTATTTAAAGCAATTAGAACAAGAAAGTGGTATCTGGTTCTTAGATGTTCGAGATAATACTAATCGCCGTAAAGCACTCAAAGGTTGGTATTCACCTCAAGAAATAAAAACCTATTTACGCCAAACACCACAGCAAGCGAATGCTGAACTTGATGAAATGGGCTTTGACTATGAATTAAAACTTCGTGATTACCAGCAAAAAGCTATCTTACAAGTTGAAAAAGCGATTAAAGATGGCAAAGAACGAGCAATGGTTGCGATGGCAACAGGCACAGGTAAAACTAAAACTTGTATCGCTCTTGTTTACCGTTTATTAAAAGCTGAAAGATTTCGCCGTATCCTATTTCTTGTTGACCGAAGTGCATTAGGTGAGCAAGCGACTGTCGATTTTGGCGAAGTAAAAATGGAAAGTATCACCAACTCCTTTGCTGATACATTCGAAGTGTTAGGTATTGAACCAGACAAATCAGCTATACCATTTCCAGAGGATGATACAAAAGTTCATATCGCAACCGTTCAAGGGCTTGTAAAACGTATCATGTACCCGTCAGATAATGATGCAAAGCCGGGTGTAGGCCAATATGATTGTATAGTTGTTGATGAATGTCATCGCGGCTATCTGCTTGACCGAGAACTAAGTGATACGGAAATTAAATTCCGCGATCAAAAAGACTATATGTCAAAATATCGGGCAGTTATTGAATATTTTGATGCGTTCAAAGTTGGATTAACGGCTACACCAGCATTACATACTAAAGATATTTTTGGTGATCCAGTTTTTACTTACACATATACAGAAGCAGTAATAGATGGGCATTTAGTTGATCACCTTCCGCCAATACGAATCCATACAAAACTCAACACAGATGGCATTAAATATGAGATCAACGAAGAAGTTCAAGTGTATGATCCTCAAACTCAGCAACTAGAGCTGATCAATACACCAGATGAATTAAACTTTGACGTTGCACAGTTTAATCGTAAAGTCATAGCACCAGAGTTTACTAAAGAAATATGTCGCTGGCTTATCGAAAGTGATTCTTTAAATCCATACTCTCAAGAAAAATCCTTAATATTCTGTGTTACCGATAAACACGCAGATGACGTAGTTGAAGCGTTAAAAGATGCGTGTGAAAACTATTTAGGTGAAGTTGATGATGATGCTATTCAAAAAATCACAGGAGCATCCGACAAGCCTCTTGAAAAAATACGCCGATATAAAAACGACAGACTCCCTAATATTGCCGTTACGGTAGACTTGCTCACCACTGGGGTCGATGTTCCAAAGATATGTAACTTAGTCTTCTTGCGTCGTGTCAACAGCCGTATTCTATTTGAACAAATGTTAGGTCGTGCAACTCGAAAGTGTGATGAAATATCTAAAGAACGTTTTCGTATTTTTGATGCGGTAGATATCTACAAACAGCTCGAAAAAGTTAACAGCATGAAGCCTGTTGTTACTAAGGTTGATATCACCTTTACTGAACTGGAAAGTGAAATCAAAGACAGTCCAGATCCAAAACTTCAGCAACTAGCTAAAGACCAGTTTCTAGCCAAATTACAAAGTAAAAAGAAATACCTTTCAACTAACCAACATTCAGACTTTGAACGAATTGTAGGTAAGCCTCCTCAAGAATTTGCACAAGAATTGAAAAACATGACAGTGCAAGACGTTGCAGATTGGTTTGTGAATAACCCCGGCTTAGGTGAATTGCTAGATATGAAAGTTAAAGGCACGGGTGGTAACAATAAAGTGGTTATTTCCACACATGACGATAAAGTTACTGGCACCTCAACTGGTTACGGTAGTGGTCAAAAGCCTGAAGACTACCTTTTATCTTTTAACAAATTTATTAATGCTAATAGTAACCGAATGGTCGCCATTCAAACTGTTATTCAACGCCCGTGGGAATTAAC
Source organism: Pseudoalteromonas sp. APC 3694 (assembly GCF_030407565.1). NCBI lineage: Bacteria > Pseudomonadati > Pseudomonadota > Gammaproteobacteria > Alteromonadales > Pseudoalteromonadaceae > Pseudoalteromonas > Pseudoalteromonas sp. APC 3694. The sequence goes on along the minus strand of NZ_JASDDE010000031.1, from coordinate 42,897 downwards.
CCGCGATAGCCTTAAACAGCTTGCGCTAGAGTTAGAGAAAAATGAATTCCGAGAAGAAGACCTTAAGGTAGCTTGGAAAGAAGTCAAAAACGAAGATATTGCCGCCCGTATTATCGGTTTTATTCGTCAAGCTGCATTAGGTGAGGCTCTTGTCCCTTATGAGCAACGTGTAGATAATGCACTGGCTAAAATACTTAACAGTAAGCCTTGGAAAACACCACAGCGAGAATGGTTAGAAACCATTGCAGGACAAATAAAGGCCAACATTGTTGTTGATGAAACTAACCTAAATGAAGGCATATTTAAACAAATAGGCGGTATAAAGCGGGCCTCTAAATTATTTGAACAACCTATTACCGATATTTTGAACCAATTTAATAGATCTATCTGGTCTGAGGGTGAACAACAATCGGCTTAATCCGATATAATAGCGTTTTATTATTTAAATATAGTTTTGGCGGCAGGTGGCTAAGTCTTAAAGCTTTCTAAAAAGAGAAGCGAGCCTGTTTAAAGTTAAGTAAAGCTAAATACAAATTAACGAATTTATAAGTAGAAACTAATGAGCACACAAGACCTAATTAACAAACTCTGGAATTTATGTAACCTGTTGCGAGATGACGGTGTAACTTACCACGAGTACTTAAACGAATTAACCTACTTAATATTCTTAAAAATGGTTGAAGAAACAGGGCAAGAAGAGCTTATCCCTGAGGGTTTTCGTTGGTCTGACATTGAAGAGTTTAATGCGGTAACTCGTTTAGAAGAATATAAAAAGTTACTTATCCATCTAGGTTCACACGGCTCACTAATAACCAAAGCAATTTTTGCTGATGCCTCAACCTGTATCAGAAAGCCAGCTACCTTAAACAAGCTAGTGACTGAAATTGATAATCTTGATTGGTACTCTGCTAAAGCGGAAGGCTTAGGCGACATGTACGAAGGCTTATTAGAAATAAATGCTAGTGAGAAAAAGTCAGGTGCAGGTCAATACTTTACCCCGCGAGTACTCATCGAAGCTATGGTTGAATTAATGAAACCGAATTTAGATGACGTTATAGTAGACCCGACAGCCGGAACAGGCGGCTTCTTAATTGCTGCACATCATGAGCTTAAAAAGCACCACGACATTAAAACCCTTGATGAAAATGCTTACGATAAATACCAGCACGGTACATTCTTTGGCATGGAATTAGTACCCGACACTCGGCGCTTAGCCATGATGAATCTAATGTTGCACGACTTGGCGATAGACGATGATAACGCAGGAGTGCTATATGGCGACACGCTTTCTAATGAAGGTAAAAATTTACTCCCTAAAGCGAGTTTAATTCTTGCTAATCCACCTTTCGGCACCAAACAGGGAGGTGGTATACCTACCCGTGATGATTTAGTACATTACACTTCAAATAAGCAACTCGCCTTTTTACATACCATGTATCACAGTATGTTAAAACCCGGTGGGCGTGCGGCAGTGGTATTGCCAGACAACGTTTTGTTTGAAGGTTCAACAGGCCGTAAAATTCGTAACGATTTAATGGAAAAATGTAACCTTCATACGATTCTTAGGCTACCTACGGGAATCTTTTACGCCGCTGGTGTAAAAACCAACGTACTGTTTTTTGATAAACCTACAGATATAAATCAAGATAAAGGCAACACCAAAAAAGTCTGGGTATATGACCTTCGTGTAAACATGCCGCAATTTGGTAAACGAAACGTTTTAACCAAAGACCACTTTAAAGAATTTTATCAAGCTGTAGGTAGTGATTTAACCGAGGTAGATGATGCTAAACGGCAAGCTTTTATTGATAACCACCAAGACGGCAGTGAAATTGGGAATGTGGATACGTGCCGACTAAGAGCGTTTACCCGTGAAGAAGTTGCAGCTAAAGAAGACTCCCTCGATTTAGCATGGATACGTGATGACAGTATCGAAGATGCAGCTAACCTGCCAGAGCCAGATGTATTGATCAACGAAGCCATTGAAGAACTAGCGGCAGCAATTACTGACCTAAAATCTATTTTAGTGGAATTAGATGCAGCGGTAGATACTGAAGAGGTTTTAGTATGAGTCAGTTACCTAAAAACTGGAAACCTATTCAATTAAAAAACTTACTCTCCTTTGTATTAGGTGGCGATTGGGGTAAAGATCCTGATTATCAGGATGATGATTTTGATACTGTTTTTTGTATCCGAGGAACAGAGTTTAAGAACTGGTCTAGAGAAAAAGGTATAACCAGCGTAGAGCGTAAAGTAAAAAAAACTAGTGCTCAAAAGAGAGAGCTTCAGCTTGGCGATATTTTGATAGAAATATCAGGCGGTGGCCCAGATCAACCAGTTGGAAGAACTGTATTAATCGATGAGGATGCCCTAAAACATAGCCCAGATTACCCAAAAGTTTGTACCAATTTTATACGATTAGCTAGGCCAAATGACACGATAGATTCAAGATACCTCAATTATTATTTAAGAAGTTTTTATGCTTCTGGCGAAGTAGTTAATTACCAAGGTGGAAGTAATAACCTACGTAATTTGAAGTTCAAAGAATATGAAACTATCAAGGTGCCTGTTGCACCACGATCAGAACAAAAGGATATAGCAGATAAGCTGGATTCAGTATTAGCCAAAGTTGAAACAGCGCAAGCACGTCTCGATAAAATCCCAACCATTTTAAAGCACTTCCGCCAATCCGTCCTTACAGCAGCCACCTCAGGTGAACTCACCAAAGACTGGCGTGAAGGAAAAAGATTTTGTTTTGACGAAGTATCATTAAAAGAAGTTACAGGTATAGATATTGGACACGCATTCAAAAGTAAAGAGTTCGAAAGTGATGGAGTTAGGTTACTTAGAGGACAAAATATTGAACCCGGATCTTTAAGGTGGTCTGAAACTAAATACTTTCCAGAAGAGAAATTGGAAAAATATGCTCATTTATTTATAAATAAAGGGGATATTATTTTAGCTATGGATCGGCCAATTGTTAGCGCAGGTTTAAAGTTAGCTAAAGCCAAAGCTAGTGACCTACCATGTGTTTTAGTGCAGCGAGTCGCTAGGTTTAAACCTAGCAGCAAGATATTAAATGACTTTTTGTACTACTCCCTTTTAGCTCCAAGTTTTAGTAATTATTTACTGCCAAATCAGACTGGTAGTGACATACCACATATTAGTGGAAAACAAATATTAGAATACAAGATAAAGTTACCAAAAACAGAGGAACAAATTGAAATAGCTAGGCGACTAGAAGAATTCATGATTTACGCTGCTGCAATTGAAAAGCAATACAGAGCAGCAAAGCTTCGTGTCGATAAAGTGACTCAATCAATACTAGCAAGAGCATTTAGCGGAAAGTTATTTTCACCTATATCTGAAGATGAAAGAGAAGAAGTTGAAGTACAAGCGCAGAATTCAAAGTCAAAGCAGACAAAGACTGAAAGAACAGAAATAGCTCAGGAAAATACGAAAGCCCAAGCTGACAAAATTGCGTATAACCTTAGATCAAAAATCAAAGTAGATTCCACTCCCATTATTGAGGATAACCCAGAACAAACTGGCGAAGTCTTCACGCTTCTAAAAAGTAAAAGCAAAGGCATATCTGCTCAGGCATTATTTGATGAGTTATCTGACAATACTTTCAGCGCTATTGATGATCTTTTCAGTGAGTTAAAAAAGCTTATTGAACAAAAAATGGTTATTCAAGCTGGTGAAGGTGACAACAGTACTTTTAAGGTGACTAACAAGTGAAGGTAGATTTTTTAAAAATCAGGGATGGCTTTAAAAATATCCACAACTTAGCAATAGATTTTGACGATAAAGAGCTATTAACGGTTCTTATCGGTAGAAACGGCTCAGGAAAATCGAATGTTATTGAAGCCTTAGTTCGTATTTTCAGGGCATTAGATCTTGGAGAAGAACTAGCGCCTTTTAGCTATAAATTAATCTATTCATTAGGCGCTAATAATGAAAAGCGCATTGAAGTTGATGCCTCACCAGATTATGGCACTACTCCTCATCAACAACACAAAATAAAGGTTTCGATTAAGCAAGCAGATAATAGCTATTCGAAACTTGAAACAGTGGCTCTGTCAAAGGTCAAGCGAGATAAAAATGGGGCTTCCGAGTACTTACCTCAACACCTTTTCGCTTATTACTCGGGGCCAAGTGATAGGTTAGAAGATTTGTTTAAAACACATAGAAACAAGTTTTATCATAAGCTTTTGTATAACAAAGTAAAAATTGAAGATGAAGTTCGCCCTTTATTTTATGCAAAACCCTATCACAGTCAGTATGTATTGCTTGCATTCTTCTTAAACCAACAGCAGCGTGTTGGCCGTGAATTCTTAGCTGAACAATTGGGTATAAAAGATTTTCATTCTGTTCATTTTGTATTTCGCAGGCCTGAATGGGGGAAAAATAATAAGAGAGATATCTTTTGGGGCGCTCGTGGCGTAGTTCGTGACTTTTTAGACAGGTTACTTCCTTATAGTTATGGACCAGTAAAGTCGACAAGAGAAGAAGCAACATCGTTAACAGGTAAAGGCGTTGCAAATGAATTCGTACATTTGTTTTTACCCGATATATACGGTTTAAAAAAAGTAGCTAAAGGCCTAAAGCCGAAAGACTTTTTTAAAATGCTAGAAAGTACATTACTTTCTGAGCTTATTGATAGCGTAAATATCAAAGTTAAATTACATAACGATGAAATTGTCAGCTTTAGTGAATTAAGTGAAGGTGAGCAACAGTTATTAACCGTATTAGGTCTTTTAGAATTTACTGTTGAAGATGATTCATTGTTTTTATTGGATGAACCAGATACTCACTTAAATCCAGCATGGGCGGCCAAGTATCATACTTTTCTTAAACGCTTTATACCGAATCAAAAATTCTGCCATATCTTAATGGTAACCCATCACCCACTAGCGATTGCTGAATTAGATAAAAAGCAAATACAAGTAATACGTAATAATACCGATGGCTTGTCGATAGCTGAAGTACCTGCTGAAAGCCCAATAGGAATGGGCGTTAATGGCATACTAACCAGTGACATGTTTGGTATGGCAACAACGCTAGATAGACACACAAGCGGTGTTATTGAGAAACGTAGAACGTTACTTGAAAAAGAGACTTTAAGTGAAAATGAAACCAAAGAATTAAGAAAACTAAATGGTTCGTTAGAGCGGTTAGGATACGGCTATACCCACCCAGATGAAGATTATAGGCAGTTCCTTATCGCTAGAAAAAGAGCAATGGACGATTTAGACTCGAAAGGTATAGATGATACGCAGTATCGTTTGAATATTATTGAAAATATATTAAAGACAAAAGGACTGGCTTAATTGCGACATATAGACATTAATTTAATTGATGCATGCAAACCTGTTAACTGGGATGTGGATGCTAGACAATGGTTAACTGAAGTTAGGAATGCACAGGACAAGTCAGCAGAATTTACGCGGCTTGGTAGTAAATGGTCACCATTTAAGGACAACTTTATTAATCAATTTGGTGATAAATGTTGGTATTCAGAAGTACCAAGGATTAACACTGATTTCAATGTTGATCACTTTCGCCCCAAGGGTGCTGTGAAGAAAGCCAAAAAGACTTATGCCATGAGAGTGGTAGGTGGACAATCACAAAAACATTCTGGCTATTGGTGGTTAGCATTCGAGCCAAAAAATTATCGATATTCATGTCAATACGCCAATCAACCAAGAGATAATGGTGGAAAACATGATTACTTCCCACTTCAAGATGAAAGCACCAGAGTATGGAGTCAATGTTCGCTAACAAACCATAATGCTGAAGTTCCTGTTCTTATCGATCCATGCGTACTTGCCGATGTTCAATTATTCTCATTTGAAAAATCTCCCGGTATGGCACACTCAAGATTCGACCAAGCAACTGATAAAACAAAATACGAAAGAGTACGGACGAGCGCCAAATGCTATAACCTAAATCACAAAACGGTGAAAGGTAAACGACTAGAAGTAATCACATCTGTTCAGCAAGACTTAAAGCTACTAGAAAGCATTCATGGATTACCGCAGGCGAGTAAACAAGCTATGCAGGTCCATGTAAACAACGCTGAAAATAGACTGGTTGATGCTTGTGATAGAAAATCCCCATTTTCAGCCGCCGCAGTAGCTTTTGTTAAGCCTAAAAAAGTAGAGCCTTGGTTGGCTAATATTTTAAATAGGTTAGATCTCAGTGATTGAGATCTAATAACAGGAAATAAAGAACCCAATTTTTAGCCTTGTTTGATTTAATGCTTAGTTTAAGTTGTGCGCGCCTTACTGCATTTGAGAATTGTAACTTAGCAAAAAGAATGATTAATAACTGTGTGAAGCTGGCGTCAACCAAGAGATTCACCCATTTGGAAAAAAATTCACTGAATCTGAAACCTACAACGGCATATAAGGCATTAATTTATATTTGCGATTTTTAAATAACTGTATATACTCACAGTTAATTGTACTGTATGGAAAACCAGTTGTATGCGACCATTAACGAAACGCCAAGCGCAAATACTCGAACTCATTAAAGTGTTTATTAAAGACACTGGTATGCCTCCTACACGTGCCGAAATTGCACAAACACTGGGTTTTAAAAGTGCAAATGCTGCAGAAGAACACTTAAAAGCATTGGCCAAAAAAGGTGTTATTAAAATGAAGCCAGGCGCGAGTCGCGGAATTCAGCTTGTTGAAGAAGAGGAGCCAGAGCAGTTAGGCTTACCTTTAATTGGCAGGGTGGCTGCCGGTGAGCCAATATTGGCGCAACAGCATGTAGAAAGCCACTGTAAAATTGACCCTTTAATGTTTAAACCTGCGGCCGATTTTTTATTGCGTGTTAACGGTATGAGTATGAAAGACATTGGTATTATGGATGGTGATTTACTTGCTGTGCATAAAACCCAAGTTGCCGAAAATGGACAAGTTATTGTTGCCCGTGTTGACGACGATGTAACCGTGAAGCGTTTAGAAAAAGCGGGCAGAAAAGTACTCTTACATGCTGAAAATGATGAGTTTTCAGCTATTGAGGTTGATTTAGAAAATGAGTCGTTCAATATTGAAGGCTTAGCGGTAGGTGTTATTCGTAACGCTGACTGGATGTAGTATTAAAGCATAATTTAGCGCTTAATGGTGATTAGGCGCTGGGTTTGTTAGCAGCACAATGTCTAACTTATCAAATGTATGACTATATGTTGTTAAGTGCTCCCCCTATCATAAATAAAATCACTAAATACTTTATAAATAAACAAATTTACTCTGCTTTTTTAAGTTAACAATTTTTTATATTTCTATCCTGTAATTTCAATACACCCCTTACTAAACCTGACTCTTAGATTAATTGCCTGACTAGTTGCTATTTTTTTAGCTGCGCATTTTAAAAAATTCACCTTGTCTATTTTTCATACTCACCTTGCTTATTGTTTATTTTTTAACTAGTTATTAAAGAGCTGGAATAAAAATAACTCACAGCTTAGTCGTTTTGAGAACACACATTTACTAAATCCAGCACCCTTATAAAAAATAAAAATAACGAATAGGCGTTTAAGCCGTATGCCTCTTCGCTTTGCGTCAGCAATAGCATCAAAGGAGCCGTCACATGGGTAAGCTGAGTTCTTCCTTGTGGCTTATATTGTTTGTTTTTTCGCAGAATGTGCTTGCTAATAGCCAATATAATATGCGTAAAGGCGTAACCGATATAAGTAATAATGTATACCAACTGCACATGACTATTTTTTTAATATGTTGTGTGATTGGGGTGATCGTGTTTGCCATTATGTTTTGGGCACTCATTCATCATCGCAAATCTAAAGGGGCTGTCCCTGCCCAATTCCATGAAAGCACCAAAGTAGAAATACTGTGGACTGCGATCCCTTTTGTCATCTTAATTGTTATGGCCATTCCTGCGACTAAAACTTTAATTGCCATGGAGGATGCCAGCAAAGCTGATCTCACCATTAAAATTACAGGCTCACAGTGGAAGTGGCATTACGAATATATGGGAGAGGACGTTGAGTTTTATTCCATGCTAGCTACCCCTCAAAATGAAATAACTAATCTTGCTGATAAAAACCCGAATTATTTACTCGAGGTCGATAAACCGCTGGTACTACCAATTAATCAAAAAGTACGTTTTTTAATGACTTCAGATGATGTTATTCACTCATGGTGGATGCCTGACTTTGCCGTTAAAAAAGATGCAAACCCTGGGTTTATTAACGAAACATGGACCAATATTAATGAGGTTGGTACTTACCGTGGGCAGTGTGCAGAGCTTTGCGGTAAAGATCATGGTTTTATGCCTGTTGTAGTAGAAGCTAAAACAGAAGAAGACTTCAAAACGTGGTTAGCAGAGGCTAAACAAGCCAAGCAAAAAGCAGCTGAAGCAGACGCTGCGTTATTAGACCAAGTTGTACCAAAAGAAGAGCTGATGGCGCTTGGTGAGCAGGTTTATATGGCGAGCTGCGCGGCGTGCCATCAGCCAACAGGATTAGGCTTGCCGGGTGTTTTTCCGGCTCTTAAAGGCAGCCCAATAGTCATAGGTGATATCAAAGGGCATATAGATATTTTGCTCCACGGTAAACCGGGTACGGCTATGCAGTCTTTCGCAAAGCAATTATCAATCAAGCAAATAGCAGCTGTTATTACCTATAAACGCAACGCGTGGGGTAATGACACTGGTGATGTAATTCAACCGAGCGAGATACAAGCGGCACTGGATGCTGATGGGGAGGCTAAATAATGAGTAGCATTGCAGAACAACCTAATACCAATGAGGCTCATCATGCCCATCAACCTGCCACAGGCTTTAAGCGCTGGTTATTTACAACCAACCATAAAGATATAGGTAGCTTATATTTAATTTTTTCACTCACCATGTTTTTGATTGGTGGAGCAATGGCCATGGTTATTCGGGCTGAGTTATTTCAGCCGGGTTTACAATTGGTTGATCCTCACTTTTTTAATCAAATGACCACAGTGCACGGTTTAATCATGGTGTTTGGTGCAGTAATGCCTGCATTTACTGGATTGGCAAACTGGATGATTCCGTTAATGATTGGTGCGCCAGATATGGCATTACCGAGAATGAACAACTGGAGCTTCTGGATTTTACCATTTGCGTTTTTGATTTTGTTAGCGTCATTGTTTATGCCTGGTGGCGGTCCTGCATTTGGTTGGACCTTTTACGCGCCGCTTTCCACCACTTATAGTAACGACAACACAGCAATGTTTGTATTTGCTGTGCATATTATGGGTATTAGTTCGATTATGGGGGCCATTAATGTGGTGGTCACCATAGTAAATATGCGTGCTCCGGGTATGACGTGGATGAAGCTGCCGTTATTTGTGTGGACATGGTTGATCACGGCGTTTTTACTTATTGCAGTTATGCCGGTACTTGCTGGTGCAGTTACTATGGTGCTCACCGATAAATACTTCGCGACCAGTTTCTTTGATGCCGCTGGTGGTGGCGATCCGGTGATGTTCCAACATATTTTTTGGTTTTTTGGTCACCCTGAAGTTTATATTATGATTTTGCCTGCCTTTGGCATTATTTCTACGATTGTTCCCACCTTTTCACGTAAAAAACTATTTGGTTATGCCTCTATGGTGTATGCCACCTCCTCCATTGCCTTGTTGAGCTTTATTGTGTGGGCGCATCATATGTTTACCACTGGTATGCCCGTGGCGGGTGAGTTGTTTTTTATGTACGCGACTATGCTGATATCGGTACCTACCGGCGTAAAAGTATTTAACTGGGTAGCGACTATGTGGCGCGGGTCTATTAGCTTTGAAGTGCCAATGCTGTTTAGTATCGCATTTATTGTGTTGTTTACTTTAGGTGGTTTTTCGGGGTTGATGCTAGCGATTACACCTGCCGATTTCCAATATCATGATACCTATTTTGTGGTTGCACACTTTCATTATGTACTCGTAACGGGCGCGGTGTTTTCTATTATGGCGGGGGCTTATTATTGGCTGCCAAAATGGACCGGAAACATGTTCAATATTACCTTAGCAAAATGGCATTTTTGGTTGTCGTTAATAAGTGTAAATGTGCTGTTTTTCCCAATGCATTTTGTTGGGTTAGCCGGTATGCCACGCCGTATTCCAGATTATGCGCTACAGTTTGCTGATTTTAACGCCATTATTAGTATAGGTGGGTTTGCCTTTGGTTTATCGCAATTATTATTTGTGGTGGTTGTGTATAAATGTGCAAAAGGGGGCGACAAAGTGCCTGCAAAAGTTTGGGATGGAGCTGAGGGGCTTGAATGGGAAGTTGATTCACCTGCGCCTTATCATACGTTCTCAACGCCGCCGGACATTAAATAATGACTCACTTGCCGTTATTAAAAAAGTTGGTGGTGATTTGCATTGCAATGTTTGCATTTGCATTTGCCATGGTCCCTTTGTATGACGTGTTTTGCGATATAACGGGGCTTAATGGTAAGCCCTCGTTAGAGCAGGCACAGCAAAGTACCTTGGTCACTGAAAATAGAGAAGTCAGCGTTAGTTTCACTACGCATGCGCAAAGTGGTGCGCCTTTTGAAGTTAAATCTAAAGAGTACAGTGTAGATGTAAAGCCTGGGGCCATGCGTGAAGTTAAGTTTAGCGCTAAAAATAATAGCAATGAAGATAAAGTAATGCAGGCTATACCGTCGGTAGCACCAGGAAAAGCGGCCAAGTATTTACACAAAATAGCGTGTTTTTGCTTTGATCAGCAACCGTTAAAGGCAGGTGAAGAGCTGGAGTTTACATTATTGTTTTATGTAGATACTGAATTACCCAGTGATGTAGAAGAGTTAACCCTGTCTTATACCGTATTTGATATTAGCGAGCGGCTAGTAGCCAGTAATAACTAGCTTATAAAACTAGTGAAAAACTAGGAGCAAATAAAATGAATCAAAAATATGAACATTATTATGTACCAGAGCAAAGTCCATGGCCCATTATAGGGGCGGTTGCGTTGTTTTTTATCGCGGTAGGCGCAGCCTTAACCGTAATGGATATGGGCAAAGAGGGTGGTAATGGCGTTTACTTGTTATACGTAGGTATAGCTGTACTACTTTACATGCTGTTTAGCTGGTTTAAAAATGTCATACACGAGTCTGATCAAGGGCTTTATTCTGCACAAATGGACCGTTCTTTTAGGCAAGGAATGAGTTGGTTTATTTTTTCAGAAGTGATGTTCTTCATGGCATTTTTTGGCGCATTATTTTATGCCCGCATGTTCTCTGTGCCTTGGTTAGGAGGTGCGGATAACAACGCCATGACAAATGAAGTATTGTGGCCGACGTTTGAATCCATGTGGCCATTGCTAAATACCCCAGGAGGCACTACGACCCAAGCGATGGGCTGGCAAGGGTTGCCGCTTATCAACACCCTTATTTTGCTGGCCTCGTCGGTAACTTTACATTTTGCCCATGTGGCGATGGAAAATAATAAACGTACCCTACTCAAAGTATGCTTGGGAGCGACCATTTTACTCGGAGTGTGCTTTTTAGGGCTGCAGGTAGAAGAGTATATATATGCTTATAACGATCTTAACTTAACCCTTGATGCGGGCATTTATGGCAATACCTTCTTTTTGTTAACCGGCTTTCACGGCATGCACGTCACCTTAGGAACAATTATTTTATTGGTGGTGTTTTTACGCATTATGAAAGGACATTTCACTAAAGATAAGCACTTTGCCTTTCAAGCTGCAGCTTGGTACTGGCATTTTGTTGATGTTGTTTGGCTGTGTTTGTTTGTATTTGTGTATGTGCTTTAGTGATTAAGGGGGACTGATTTGCCGTAATAAAACCAAGTTTTAGTGCGGCAATCACCATCACTAATACCACAACAGAAAATAACACCCGACGCCCTAAAAAGTGAGACATAGGGCGTCCATTGGTTTTCCCTGACACCATAATTAATAAAGCACGAAATAAATTAAATAATATAAATAATAACAGTAGAACAATAATAATTTTAATAATCACTGGATTTTACCCTTATGCAGTTAGTTGTATTTAACAAACAAAAGCTTAGCTCAATAATAACAATTTGCTTGGTTGTTATTGTGGTATTGGTTTGTGTGCGACTAGGGTTTTGGCAATTACAGCGAGCAGAACAAAAGCAACAGCAGCTTAGTGCCATTGAAAATATACAACAACATGGCGTAATGAGCTGGGCAGAGTTACAACAGCTGCCAAAAGAGTGGAACAAAACCGGTGTATTGGTTTCGTTAAATGGTTATTTTGACACTAATAATTATTGGTTGCTTGATAACCAAATCTATAATGGTCAGGTTGGTTACGACTTACTGGCATTATTAAAACTGTCTGATGAATCACGCTTTTTGTTAGTGAACTTAGGCTGGGTAAAAGCAGAACGTTCAAGAGAAATCCTACCAAACGTAACAATACCTAGTGGTAAATTTACGTTAACGGCACAAATTAAAGAAGATAATTTAAGTGGCTTTACCTTAGCCAATAACAATACTCAGTCGGATTTAGCCAAACGAATTCAAATCATTGATTTACAAGCATTGAGTAGCCAATCTAATCGCCCTTTAGTGAATTTTATGGCTTACCGCCAAGGTCAAGCTGATGAAATTGCTGCCCCTCATTATGAAGCCGTTGTTATGAGTCCAGAAAAACATTATGCCTACTCAGTACAGTGGTTTTTAATTGCGATTGCCTGTGTTGTAGTCGCTATTTTTGCAAGCAGGAAGAGGAGATAGATAATGAAAAATAAACCCCTGTTACTCTTTGCTGTGTGCTGCGCTATTCCCTTAGTGCTGGCTTACAGCGCGTTAAAACTTGATTGGCTACCTACAGCAATTACTAACCATGGTGAATTTTTAGAGCGTGAAATTAAGCTAGACAATTGGGCGCAGCATAACCCTAAGCAATGGACCATCGCTTTAAATTATTCAGCACAATGCAAAGCGTCTTGCACAGAGCAATTAGCCGCTTTAGACAATTTATATGTTGCCCTTGGCAAAAACCAACACAAAGTTGATATGGCTATTATGGGACAGCCTGAGCTAGTTACAACGCGTTGGCATGTTATTGATGAGCAACAGCAGTTAAAACCTGCCAGTTTGTATTTAATCGATCATATGGGGCTAATTGTACTGGAGTATCCATTTAGTTCTCAACCACAAGAAAACCGTTTGATCCAAAAAGGGTTATTAAAAGATCTAAAAAAATTACTCAATTACTCTCGTTCGAGCTAAGTAGAGGATGCTATGTATAAAAATTATAAAAATTTGGTATTAGCAACGAGTTTATTCGCATTAATTGTGGTGGCTCTGGGCGCATACACGCGTTTAAGTGACGCAGGGCTTGGGTGTCCCGATTGGCCTGGTTGTTATGGCTTTTTAACCGTGCCTAAACACGAAGCAGAGATTGCACAAGCGATTCAAAGTTATCCCGATATGATATTTGAAAAAGCAAAAGCATGGAAAGAAATGATCCATCGCTACTTTGCAGGCTCGCTTGGGGTATTAATTTTAGTGTTGTTTATTTTAGCTTTTCTAAAGCGTCAGTACCCAACCACGCCTGTAAGGTTGCCTATGATATTGCTGCTGCTTGTTATTTTTCAGGCCGCATTAGGTATGTGGACGGTTACTATGAACCTACAGCCGCTTATAGTTATGGGGCATTTGCTCGGAGGATTTAGTATTTTAGCGTTATTAACGCTATTGTATTTGCGTCTGACCAGCCAACCTATTACGGGTGGTGATGCGGGCGCAAAACCTCACTTTAAATTAAGCCTCGTGGCATTAACGGTACTGATTTTACAAATCGCCCTTGGTGGTTGGCTAGCGGCTAATTATGCGGCTCCACATTGTAATGGCTTACCGCTGTGTAGTTACGCTCAGCCTTTTTCATTCAGTAGTGTCTTTCAGCTCCCCCTTGAGCACAGTAATTATGAATTTGGTGTGTTGTCGCAACAGGCGCGTATGTCTATTCATTTACTGCATCGAATATGGGCCTTAGTTACTTGCATTGTTTTAGCCTTGGTGATGTGGCGTATATACAGTCATGCCTATTCGCAAAAAATTAAAAGCTGTACGGTGAGTGTGTTAGTGGCGTTATTCTGCCAGATAGCTTTAGGGTTAGCCGTGGTGCATTTTCATTTTCCGTTAGGCGTGGCACTGGCGCATAACTTAATGGCTGCCATACTGTTATTAACTATGGTTAGGTTATGTTATTACCTAAAAGTACGTATTTAGAGGGGAATGATTATGGCACTTACAATTAATAAAAAAGCAATGCAGCCCGTTTACAGCGCATCGTTATTGACTAAAAGTTACCACTTAATCCAAGATTATTTGGCAATAAGTAAATTTAAAGTAGTGGCTATGCTAGTGTTAACAGCATGGGTTGGCTTAGCGCTAGCCCCTGATGTTGGCAGAGGTGTTGGGGTTCAGTTCATCAGTTTATTAGGGATTGGATTACTCTCTGCGGCCGCCGCAGCCATTAATCATGTGGTTGATAGTGAAATTGATAGCAAAATGGCACGCACCCGCCATCGCCCTGTTGCTAAAGGGCGTTTAAGTAAATTACATGCACTGAGCTTTGCCACTGTGATTGGGGTTGCTGGGTTTATTATGCTAATGTTGTGGGCAAATACGCTCACAGCCATACTGACCTTATTTGCACTTGTTGGTTATGCGTTTATTTATACGTCATTTTTAAAACGTGCCACACCACAAAATATAGTTATAGGGGGATTAGCCGGTGCAATGCCTCCATTACTCGGTTGGGTGTCTGAAACAAATCAAATGGCGGCAGCCCCTTGGTTGCTGGTGATGATTATATTTACCTGGACCCCACCTCATTTTTGGGCGCTCGCCATCGCGCGTAAAAGTGATTATGAGCGGGCTAAAATCCCCATGTTACCGGTCACCCATGGTATCGATTTTTGTAAAACATGCGTGCTTGCATATTCGGTATTACTCGCCATTGTATGTGTGTTTCCTTATTTGATTGGCATGTCAGGGCTTATTTATCTAAGCGGGGCATGTCTTCTCAATATTGTATTTATATACAAAGCAATTAACTTAAAGTTTGCCGCCAAAGAAGACACTGCGATGGATTTATTTCGTTTTTCGATTATTCATTTGATGATACTATTTATCATCTTATTTATAGATAAATGGCTAGTTATATGAAGCAGTTATGGTGTGGTTTAGTTGTTTTTTCAGTACTCTTTTTATCAGCCTGTAGTGATAAAAATAATTTACAAGATCTTGATGCGTTAGTTTATGAAACCGCAAAGCCGTTATCTGATTTCTCGTTGAATGATCAACAAGGGAATTCAGTAACCAAACAGCAGTTTTTAGGTCAATGGAATTTAGTCTTTTTAGGTTACACAAGTTGCCCTGATATTTGCCCAATGACGCTAGCTAAGCTCAACAATGTCTATAAAAATTTGCAGGCTGAGTACCCACTACAAGTATGGTTTATATCTGTTGATCCTAAACGTGATATTGCCCAAAAACGTAAAGAGTACATAGATTACTTTAATCCAGATTTTTTAGCTGTGTCAGGTGAGCATAAAGACTTATTTCCATTTGTCCGCGAGCTTGGATTAATTTACGCAATTAGTGATAGTAATGAATCAGACTATGCGGTGGATCATAGTGCATCTGTTGCCCTTGTTGATGGCAGTGGCGCACTAAGAGCTATTTTTAAGCCTGAATTTAAACAAGGTGATGTGCCTTTGGTTAATACTACAAAATTAACCGCAGAATTTATTGAAATAGCCGAACACTACAAAAACTAGCTTTTAAAGGTTTTACGATTTTAAAGGGGCTTTATGCCCCTTTTCGCGTTTTTTATTAACGGTTTTTAATTGGCTGGTTGTTTTTTAGTCGTTTTTGTGGCGTTTTCATTATCTCGCTCTAAGCTTTTGTTATGGATTGAGTTGATAAGGAAAAGCTTAAAAAATGCTTAAACTACCAAACGAACTTTCAATTGTTCATGTTGAAGTTTTACATCAAGATAAAAAGTCGAATGAAATAACAACGTTACCAACACTTCTAGAGTTACTTGAGATAAAAGGGTGCTTAGTCACAATTGACGCCATGGGGTGTCAAAAATCAATTGCAGAAAAAATAGTGAGCAAAGAAGCTGATTACCTTCTTGCAGTGAAGGCAAATCATAAAGGACTCTTGTCGCAAATAGAGGGGGCTTTAATACCGGAGATAATACGAAAACGTCTAAAGGGGTTTTGTTTAATGAAGCAGATTATCAAAAAAACAGAGAGGAGTTTAGGTGTTGTGCAGTGCGCCATGACGTAAGTAATTTATCAGAAATGATACACTGGGAAGGGGCAAAAACAGTGGGTGTTATTGTTTCCTACAGAAAGGAAAAAGGTAAAATAAGCAATGAGTTATCTTATAGATATTATATCAGTTCAGCACATTTAACGGCGGAAGAATTGGCAAGGTCAGCGCGGCAACATTGGCAGATAGAGAACGGATTACATTGGCGTTTAGACGTAGGGTTTAAAGAAGATGAGTGCCGAATTAGGCGCGAAGGTGCAGCGTCTGTATTTGCAGGGCTGAGGCATATCGCCTTTAATCAATTAAAGGCAGAAACCAGTTTTAGTAAAGGGATGCCAGCAATGCAGAAGAAAGCGATGCGCAGTATAGCTTATCTTGAAAAGGTATTGAATTTATAGTGTTTTTTCATGCTCTTGTGGCCCCCGAGCGTTGGGTTGGTTACTTGGAGCGCGCGTCTGATTCTTTGAAAGTTACTCAATTGTCCTCATATGGCATCCGTGTTTCACAGGGGGCTTCTGCGAAAATTACAGTGAATGGCATAAAAGACATTAGAGATGATTTCAGCACTATCATTTCAGATAAGCGGTATTTGGTTGATAGCGTGAAATTTAAGGCTGAGTTTGGCAGTTTGGAGTTATTATGTGAGTTGACTAGGCTGGGTGTTTGTCGCTTAAAGTCTGCTAATGTCAACTTTGTGCTCGACAAGCTCAGAGAGGCTTTAGAAGGGGTATAAATTAGTCAGAAATCGCAGTGGCACAACAAAATAACAAGAGGGCAAGTTAAGCCCCTCTCCCTCATCCGAATAGAAAGTTCATGATTTCCAATTCACGAAAATTGCGGAATTTTTCAATTCTAACTTTTGAAATATGCACTTCGGGTATCCTAAGCATCTGGGTTGCTAGATCGCCAAAGGTTTATCTGATAAAAGTAAATAGACACCATATCCCTAGACTTAGGACAATCCAGTAATTAATCAACTGAGCATATACTGATTCATTATAAAAATTGGGGTAAGTAAGGTCTTTTGAAGGTGTAATAAGCATTAGCTCTAAATGATTTTTGGGCAGATATGAGTTAAACCGGAAAGGCAGCTTATGGCACTTTTGCGAAGTTCGGTTTGAGCGAAAACCAAGTATTAGGATAGGCTGGAATTCAGCCCTATAATCGTAAATACTGAAATTCTACCTATTCTTTATGTACGTACTGACGATAGCGATTTGCCAACGGCAGCCTTAAACACACATAATCCTTAACTTCTATGTCATCGTATGGTTGTATTTTATGTCGGGGAATGGTTGCAGGTTATTTTTAAGTGATTGATATGTATATTCGGTGTTTGTCACGCTTTGATTTCAGCGACAGCGCACCTGTACCATTAACGTAAAAGAGGCACAACAAGGCGATAAGCTGGTAGCAGGATGCGCTTATATAGCTCCCGGCGGGCTACATTTACGCATTAGCAAACAAGGTAGTGCATTATATTGTCAGCTTGATGATGGTGAGCCTGTAAATAGGCATAAGCCCGCAGTAGATCTACTGTTTAACTCATTACTTGAAATTGGTGCTAAGTATATTGTTGCCACACTATTAACCGGTATGGGAAGTGATGGCGCGAAAGGTTTACTGGCGTTAAAACAACAAGGGGCTTATACATTGGCACAAGATGAGTTTTCGTCTGTGGTATGGGGAATGCCCAAGGCTGCTATTGATATCGGGGCTGCAAATGAGGTCGTACCGCTGGATAAAATGACCCAGCGGTTATTAAATCAAGTGATTAAAAAATAGAATTTAATTGATCACCCAAGGCTGTGAAAACCAATAATAACTGCCTGCTTTTTTTATTGATGGGGCGGTGCAGTTAAAGCGAGAGCGTCCTTTATTAAGCTGCTTTGGCGAGGTCACCTCAACCGTATTATCGTTTAACCAATTTAAATTAGCTTGTCCAATGCTTGATACATAACAGGCAAATTGGCTTTTATGAAAGTCATCAGTCTCTAGATTTATAGTTAACGACGGTGGATTTTGTGTGGTTACACTATCTTTATAGGTTAGTTTATTAATAGTAAAAGCAGTTGAATTGAGTTTGGTAATTAACGTATCTAATTTGCTATAAAAACCAGATGCGGGAAAACGTGGTAAACGGCTAATATTAGAATGTTGATTAACTGCACCGGAGTGCTGACCAATGCCAATAAAGCCTAGTTCAGTAACGAGAGCTTGTAGCTGATTGTTAAACTCTCCGTATGGATAGGCAAGGTATTTATAATCGTGGCCTATTTCTTCTTTAATACGCTGCTGTGAACTAAGAATGTCGTTTTTAGTGCGTTCACGCCATTGGCTTTGTGTTTCATTTTCGCGCTTTTTATGCAGATAGTTATGCTCGGCACTATGGTTGGCAATAAGGGCGCCTTTTTTTGCAAGCTCTCTGAGCTTATCCCATCCCATCACATAACCCGCTTGTTCATCAATGAGTTTTGGGTTTACAAAAATAGTGTACGGATAGCCAAATTTCTCAAGAATAGGCGCAGCTTGTTCGTAGTTATTGCTGTATCCATCATCAAAAGTAATCGCGAGCGTTTTATCGTCTAAAGCCTTACCTTGTTTTAATGCGCTAATCAGCTCGTTTAGTGGAATAACGTTAAAGTTATGCTCTTTTAAATAATTTAAGTGTTTAGTAAAAGTGTTGGCGCTTACACTGGTCACCGCGGGAAGGGTTTCACTGACGTGATGATACTGTAGAATAACAGCTGCTTGCGCACGTAAAGAACCACAAATCAGGAACAATAATACTAAATGAAACAATTTCTTATACATAATAAAGCACACCATAAAAGCTTGTTGTTGTTAGCCGGTCCAATGATATTATCAAATATTACTGTGCCGTTGTTAGGAATTGTTGATACGGCAGTGATTGGTCACCTGGGGAGTGCGCATTATTTAGCGGGAATTGCCTTAGGTTCTACCGTGACCTCCATTTTATTTTGGCTTGCTGGTTTTTTAAGAATGAGCACCACTGGGCTGGTGGCACAGGCTTACGGTAAAAATGATTTAACTCAGCTGGCAGCTTTACTCAAACGCAGTTTGTTATTGGCCAGCAGCGTAGCTCTAATTCTGATTTTATTATCCCCCCTTATAAAACACGCCATTGCGTATTTATCTGCTGCCAATAGTGGTGTGCTCAATGAGGCCTATCGGTATTTTAGTATTCGTATTTTTAGCGCCCCAGCAGCGCTATGTAACTTAGTATTATTAGGCTGGATGCTCGGCGTTCATTATGGGCGAGGGCCATTTTATTTATTGTTAGTCACTAATATTACCAATATTGTACTCGACATTTATTTTGTAGTTTATCTTGATTGGGCGGTTGCAGGGGCGGCTTGGGCATCATTAATAGCGGATTACACGGCTTTAATTTTTGCTTTGCTGTTAGTGGTTCAGCTAGCTAAAAAACAGGGCATAAGTTTAGCGGTTGCAAATTGGTTTAGCATAGAAAAAATGGCAGGATTATTAAGTTTAAATCGCGATATTTTTATTCGCTCTTTAGTGTTGCAGTTATGCTTTAGCTTTATGACCTTTTATGCTGCACGTATAGGTGAAACTACATTAGCAGCCAATGCGGTACTACTCAACTTTTTAATGTTGGTCAGCTTTGCGCTTGATGGAATTGCCTATGCAAGCGAGGCAAAAGTAGGCCAAGCGAAAGGTCAACAAAGTGTTGAAAAGATAAGGCTATGGGTAAAAATAAGCGTATTTTGGGGCATGTTGTTTGGCATTTTGTATAGTGTATTTTTTATATTATTTGGCAGCTCCATTATAAAGCTGTTGACTAATGTACCTGAGGTTATTGAAGAAGCTACTCATTACTTACCGTGGGTAATTGTGCTGCCAATTTTAGCGATGAGTTGTTTTTTGTTTGATGGTATATTCGTTGGTTTAACACGTGCTAAAGCAATGCGAAATAGTATGCTGTTATCGGCGACAATAGGTTTTTTTGGGGTGTTTTGGCTATTTAAGGAGTGGCAAAATAATGGCTTATGGTTGGCAATGAGTTGCTTTATGTTAATGCGGGGTGTAACACTTATAATTAAATATCAGCAGCTAAAAACTAATAATCAATTACTTGATTAAACCGTTATTTCCACAGATCGGGGTCGTTATTTTTGGCAGGGATGTTTTTCAATACTTGTGAAAAACGATTGGCAAAAATACCCGCGTAGCCCCAAAATGCAAAAAACAATGCCGGCGCTAAAATTACTATGCCAATGACTTGTAAACTATAATGACTGTAATAACCCAAAGTGATAAATATCACGGCCAGCACAAACAGTGCTAGGCCGCGAAAAAAGCGCTTTAGACTCAACTTAGGGTCGCTCCCTAAGCGGTAAATGAGTGGCTTTAGCATATTGGGTTAATACTTAGTAATAAGAGTGCTCGCCAGCTTCGTGATCGGTTATGTCAGCCACACCGGTGATCTCATCAAACTTAGCAATCATTTCTTTTTCAATGCCTTCTTTTAGTGTGACATCAATCATAGAGCAACCATTACAACCACCACCAAATTGAAGCACAGCAACACCAGCAGCGGTGATCTCTACTAAGCTTACTTGACCGCCATGATTTGCAAGTTGTGGGTTAACTTCTGTTTCTAACATGTGTTGAACGCGTTCACTTAAACTAGCGTCTTCACCTAGCTTACGTGCTTTAGCATTAGGCGCTTTTAGAGTTAGCTGCGTGCCCATTTTGTCAGTAACAAAATCAATTTCAGCTTCGGCTAAAAAAGGCGCGCTTTCGGCATCAACAACAGCGTCAAAACCGTTAAAGTTTAGGCGAATATCGCTCTCTTCTACCGCGTCTTCTGGACAATAAGAAACACCACATTCAGCTTGTGATGTACCAGGATTAACAACAAACACACGAATATTCGTTTGTTGAGATTGATCTGCTAATAGCTTAGCAAAATGCGCTTGCGCTGTTTCGGAAATTGAAATCATAAAACCGTCTATACTTGACTAAATTACTCGGATACTGCATATCATACTCCGCTCATCGTGTTGCGGCTAGTGTTGAGCGTAAAAAGTTGGCATCTATTTTAAGCAATGGTAGCGTGCAATTAACAAACATTTTTAGAGTTATTTATATGCGGTTTATATTTACAGTAATGGTGATACTAGCCAGTTTTTCAAGTGCGGCAAAGCCCCTGTCGTATTATTTTGAGCAACAGGTTGAATTTGATCCCAGCATTCCAACACCTGAAAAAGTACTTGGTTATCAAGTGGGTGAATGGCATGTAAGGCATGATCAGCTTGTACGCTATATGGAAATTTTAGCTCAAAAAAGCGATCGAGTTAATTTTGAAGTAATAGGTCGTACCCACGAGCAGCGCCCACTAGTTATGCTCACTATTACCGCAGCTAACAAACTAAAAAATATAGAACAAACTCGCCAAGCACATTTAGCTCGTCTAAATAACTCAAACAATAAATTAGCAGAGCAGCCAAGCGTTGTGTGGATGGGTTATAGCGTTCATGGTAACGAATCGTCAGGGAGTAATGCTGCCTTGCTAGTGGCTTATTATTTAGCAGCCGCGCAAGGTGATGAAATAAATGAGCTACTTAACAACACGGTGATTTTACTCGACCCGTCGCTTAACCCAGACGGCTTAGCACGTTTTGCTAATTGGGCTAATAGTAATCGTGGAATGAACTTATCGTCAGATCCGCAAACGCGTGAGCATGTAGAGAGCTGGCCAAGTAGCCGTACCAATCATTACTGGTTTGATTTAAATCGTGATTGGCTTTTACTGCAGCACCCTGAGTCGCGAGCGCGTATAGCCAAGTTTCATTATTGGAAACCTAATATTTTAACTGACTTTCATGAAATGGGACCAAACAGTAGCTACTTTTTTCAACCAGGGATCCCAAGTCGTAAACACCCCATTACCCCTGAAGAAAATGTGAGCCTAACCAAAGCAATTGCAAATTATCATGCAAAAACTTTAGATGAAAACAACGCACTGTATTTTACAGAAGAAAGCTTTGATGACTTTTATTATGGCAAAGGTTCAACTTACCCTGATGTAAATGGTGGTGTCGGCATTTTATTTGAACAAGCAAGTTCTCGTGGCCATATTCAAGAAACGATCAATGGCCCGCTAACTTTTGCGCGTACGATTAAAAACCAACTTTTAACGAGTTTATCAACGTTTAAAGCAGCGATTGATAACCGCCAAGCTCTACTTGAGTATCAGGCTAACTTTTATAACAAAGCGGTTGAGCTTGCCAAAGATGAAGACTATCAAGGTTATATTGTTCAAGGTGGGGAAGACAAAACACGTACTAACGATTTTTTAAGCATACTTAAACAGCACCAAATTAATGCTTATCCAGTTAAAGAGGGACTAAAAGCTGAAGGTAAAAACTTTACCGCTAATAGCTATTTTGTGCCGCTTGCGCAACCACAATACCGATTAGTTAAAGCTATTTTTAGTGAACAGCAAAACTTTGCCGATAACACTTTTTACGATGTATCAGGTTGGACATTAGCGCATGCGTTTAATTTACCATTTGCTAAAGTAAACAGCCGCTGGGGATTAGAGGTTGATACTACGGCTTGGCAAAAAGCAAAACAGCCTGTTTTAACGCCGCTAACTAAAAACTATGCCTATGGATTTGCTTGGGACGACATGCTTGCCCCAAAAATGCTCAATAGTCTGTTACAGCAAGGTATTAAAGCACGTGTTGCATTAAAACCATTAACCGCAACATCAACGAGTAATGAGATAAATTTTGATGCTGGCAGTATTATTATCCCTGCAGGACTGCAAACAGAGACTGATTGGGTGGCAAAGCTAAATCAAGCACAAAGCCAATTTGATATTGAAATTAAGCCAATTACCACAGGCTTAACCAGTAAAGGTGCCGACTTAGGCTCGCGCTCTATGGCGGTTGTTTCTGCGCCTAAGGTGTTATTAGTTGGCGGTAAAGGGGTTAGCCAATATGAAGCAGGTGAAGTGTGGTATTACCTAGATCGCTTTGTAGGCGTAGCGCCTACCATTGTTGAAATGAACCGTTTAGCGTCTTTAGAGCTCAGTAATTACAGCCATATTGTTTTGGCGCATGGCGATTATTCGACGTTATCTGATACCGACAAAGTGGCAATTAAAAGCTGGGTGAGAAAAGGAGGCGTTATTTGGGGTCATAAAGGCGGGGCAAAGTTCTTAGCTGATCAGCAGTTATTAAAAGCAAACTACTTATCACGTAAAGATGTTGCCAGCGCATTTGATACTCAAGGTTTAAAATATGCAGACAAAGACCATCTAGCGGGTCGCCAGCGTATTGCAGGCGCTATATTTAATACTGATGTAGATACAACGCACCCACTGACGTTTTCATTTAAGCGTGACACACTGCCAGTATTTAAAAACAGTACCTGGTTACTTGAAGCCTCTCAAGCGCCGTTTGTAAATATACTCACCTATACACAACAGCCGTTACTTGCTGGTTTTACTGATGCAGTTAATGTAGAGCAAGTGGCCGGCGGTGCTGCGCTAGTGGCTCACTCTTATGGTCGAGGTAGTGTGATTGCGATGACAGACAACCCTGTATTTAGAGGTTACTGGTATGGCACCAGCCGATTATTAAGTAACGCTTTATTTTTCGGTCATACCTTTCGTGTCAGTGGTAACTAAATCTAAAGTGGCGTTAAACAGGTCGTAAAAGCCCAGACTTGTTTAGCGCCCGCTTCTTTTAGCGACAAGGTGGCTGCATTGAGTGTTGCACCTGTGGTCATAATATCATCAATAATGACCACCGTTTTACCCTCTAAATTGGTAGTACATGAAAAAGCCTGCTGTAAATTTTTTATCCGCTTTGTTTTGCTCAGTTGTGACTGTGCCGAGGTGTTTTTATTGCGTATTAAAACATTATTCAAGACCTTAAAGGATGACAAACAAGGCTGCCATACTTGGGTAACCTGATTAAATCCTCGACTAAAAAAACGCGACTTGTGCAAAGGTAAAATAATAAATACAGCAGCAGCTAAATGCTGTTTATTAGTAAAAATAGTAAGTTGTTTTTTGATGACTTGCTGCAGTGCTTTTTTGTAATGAATTTGATTATTAAATTTGAGTTGTTTTAGCCATAAATCAAAAGGGGGTTGATAAAAAGCGCAGGCAAATAATTTCTCAAAGCTGCAGTTAGGAAACATTTCTACAATATCTGGGCGGTAAAATAAATTGTCATACTCAGCCAAATCTAGCAAAGGCAGGTCATCTAAACAAAACTGACATAGTCCCAGTGAGCTGTGTATCTGATTCTGACACAACACGCAATACGAGGGAAACAGCCAATCAGTTAGGCTAAGTTTCATTCGCTGATTCTCCTCATTACAAACTCCCCCTAAAACGCTATCATAGATTTAAGTTTGGTTAAGGTTAGGCAAATATGCAAAATGAATGTGTGTTGTTGCATGGTTGGGGAATGAACCAAGGCGTGTGGCAGTTAATAAAACCAGAATTAGAATTTTTATATTCTGGTAAAGTACGTTGTTTAGACTTACCTGGTTACGGTGGTCATGATGTCTCTTTGGTTCCGTATACTTTACATGATGCAGCTCAGCTGGTGAGTGAGCAGTTAACACCGCAATCGGTGCTAATGGGATGGTCTTTAGGTGGGTTGTTTGCTATTTATATTGCCAAACATTGGCCAGAAAAAGTATCAAAAGTCATTTTAGTTGCCTCAACGCCCTTTTTTGCAGAGCAATTACCATGGGCTGGCATTAAGCCTAAAGTATTAAAACAGTTCAAAGAGCAGTTGTTGCAAGAGCGTTCAAAAACGATAGAGCGCTTTTTGGCGATTCAAGCGATGGGCAGTGAGTCGGCGCGAGATGATGTAAAACAGCTAAAACAACTATTGAGTCAGTCACCGCCGCTGAGTAACCAAGCATTAAGTGCGGGGTTAGATATACTGCAAAGTGAAGACTTACGTGAATTATTTTCTCACTGTCCCGTCGCGATTAGTGGAATTTTTGGGCGTTTAGACTCTCTCGTTCCTTATCGAGCAATTGAAAAAATGGTCGCACTTAATTCTGGCTTTGAGTACGAAGTGATAGACAAAGCATCCCATGCGCCATTTATTTCTCATAAAAATGAATTTTTATCTGCCGTTAAATCAATGCTTTGAAGCAAAGCCATGAATACAGCGGTTTAAAGCTTTATTTTGCGTGATTTTTGAGCGATAATTAGACAATATTTATTTGGTGGAGGTTTATTATTATGCCGATTGGATCTGTATTTAATAGCGGTGTTGAAGGGTTTAATAGAGCCAGCCAAGGTATTGAAAAGGCCAGCGCTGAGATTAACCGTGCCAGCATAGAGCAGCAAGATGATTCTCAATTAGCGCAGCAACGTCAATTAACGGCTGCTCGCCCTGTAGAAGCCGTAACCGCGCCGGTATCTCAACCTGCACGAATTGATGATGCATTAGTAAACTTAAAAGTTGAAGAGTTTAATGCCAAGGCTAACACGCAATCAATTCAAACTGCAGATGATGTACTAGGCACTTTAGTTGATATTAAAGTGTAATTCCTCATGAATATCGTCACGCCGTTTCCGTCTATCAATATAAACACTGCAAATGTTTATACGGAGACTGCTCGGCGTGACAATCAGTTACGTGAAGTCATTCCCCCAGCCGCTGCAAATACCGCCGGTAGTACTGAAAACAAAGCTCAAAGTGATGCAGAAAAAGCCAAACTACCTGGTAACAGCGATAGTTCAACTTATACTGCAAGCGGCAAAATTGCAGACAACAAAACTATTGAACAACGCGAAGGCAATGCTGATAGTGATCAAGATGATGCCGAGCAAGAAAAACAGCAAGCTGCCGAAGAAGTTAGTGAGCAAGAAGAGCTTCAACTTGAGCAAGAACAGCAACAAATTAAAGAGCTCAAAGCTCGCGATACCGAAGTGCGAACCCACGAGCAAGCGCATGCCGCTGTTGGTGGACAATATGCCGGTTCACCCAGTTACGAATACCAAAGAGGCCCCGATGGCACTAATTATGCCGTAGGTGGTGAAGTACCGATTGATGTTGGGGTTATCAATGGCGATCCGCAAGCAACCATCGATAAAATGCAAACGGTACGTGCTGCTGCACTAGCACCAGCAGAACCCTCAGGTGCCGACAGAGCGATTGCGGCAGACGCCACACAGAAAATGGCTGCCGCACAAGCTGAGTTAGCTTCAGCTGATGACGAAGACAGCAGCGAAGATAAAAGCAGAGTCAGTGCGTCGTTTTCTAATAGTGAAAGTTCAGAAGTAAAAACCGCTAAAAGCGAAGAACAATCGCGTGATATTGAAGTTGAAGCGCGTGCAGGACGCATTGCTAGCTTTTATCAACTGGCCACATCCCCCGCGATTCAGAGCGAATTTTCAGCGCAAATTTAGCTGATTAAAAATAAAAAAAACCGCCTAGGCGGTTTTTTTTATTTTTAAATATATCGTTTAAATTACTTTTTCACTTTTGCGTTAGCAAAGGCGTCAGCAAAGGCATTCCCCATCATCGCATTGCCTGTATCGCGTTTAGGTTTAGGCGCTCGTGCTTGGTTGGTATTATTGCTGCGAGGCTTTTGCGGTGCCGCAGCTGCTGCTTTATTGCTGGTGTCTATGTCGTCATCTAGGCGCATAGTAAAACTAATGCGTTTACGGGTAGCATCGACTTCAACCACTTTTACTTTAACAATGTCACCTGCTTTAACCACCTCGCGTGGGTCTGAAATAAACTTGTTAGTAATAGCTGAAATATGTACGAGTCCATCTTGATGAACACCCACATCAACAAATGCACCAAAATTAGCAACGTTAGAAACCACACCTTCTAAAATCATACCAGGCTTAAGGTCACTAATTTTTTCAACACCGGCTTTAAACTCCGCGGTTTTGAATTCAGGACGTGGATCGCGACCTGGTTTATCAAGCTCGCTAATAATGTCAGTCACGGTTGGTAAGCCAAATTTATCGTCAATATAGTCGTTTGCAGCGAGTTTACTTAAAAATTCACTGTTACCAATTAAGTTATTTACGTCTACCTGATTATGTTCACAAATACGCTTAACGATTGGGTATGCTTCAGGGTGAACTGATGAGTTATCTAGCGGATCGCTGCCATTATTAATGCGTAAAAACCCGGCCGCTTGTTCGAATGCTTTTGGCCCTAAGCGTTCTACTTTTTTCAACTGACTACGTTTTGTAAATGACCCATTCGTGTCACGGTAGTTTACAATGTTTTGAGCCAACGTTTTGTTTAAGCCAGAAACACGTGCAAGCAAAGGCACTGAGGCCATATTTAAATCAACCCCAACACTGTTTACACAGTCTTCTACTACAGAAATTAGGCTTTGCCCAAGTTGGCTTTGTGATACATCGTGTTGATATTGGCCTACACCGATAGACTTAGGCTCTATTTTAACTAGTTCAGCTAATGGATCTTGGAGGCGACGTGCAATAGATACTGCACCGCGTAAAGATACATCTAAATCTGGGAACTCATTAGCGGCAAATTCAGACGCAGAATACACCGAAGCGCCGGCTTCACTGACCATAATTTTATTCAGTTTAAGCTCGGCATTGGCTTTGATAAGTTCGCCAACCAGTTTATCTGATTCGCGAGAAGCAGTGCCGTTACCAATCGCAATAAGCTCAACTTTATGTTGGCGACATAATTGCTCGAGCGTACGCAGTGATTTATCCCAATGATTTTGGGGTGCATGTGGGAAGATTGTTTGTGTAGCGAGCAGTTTTCCTGTGCTATCGACTACCGCAATTTTACAACCAGTACGCAAGCCAGGATCTAAACCAAGTGTCGTGCGAGGGCCTGCAGGCGCTGCCATTAATAAATCTTTTAAATTTTTAGCAAATACGTCAATGGCACCGGTTTCGGCTTTTTCACGCATTGCGGCTAAAAACTCGTTTTCTAAGTGTAGCCCAAGCTTAATTTTCCATGCCCACTGCACCACAGTTAATAACCATGCACTAGCAGGTTTGTTTTTAATATCTAGGCGGTAATGATCACTGATCATTTGGGCACATAACTGGGCTGGATTTTCAACACTTGGCTCAGGATTAATCGTTAACTGTAAAATGCCTTCATTACGTGCTCTTAGCATGGCTAACGCACGGTGCGAGGGCACTTTTTTTAACGGTTCTTGATGCTCAAAGTAGTCTCTGTATTTAGCACCTGCTTGTTCTTGCCCATCAATTAACTTACTCTCAATCGCCCCATTTTGACTAATATGGCTTCTAAACTTAGCGAGTAATTTAGCGTCTTCAGCAAAACGCTCCATTAGAATAAATTTGGCACCATCAAGGGCTGATTTTGTATCAATAATGGCTTTATCGGCATTAATATAGTGAGCAGCTTCAGCTTCTGGGTCGAGCATTGGGTCGTTAAATAACGCATTAGCAAGAGGTTCTAAACCGGCCTCAATAGCGATTTGACCTTTAGTGCGACGCTTTGCCTTATAAGGCAAGTATAAATCTTCAAGCTCGGTTTTACTTTGCGCTGCTTTTATATCAGCTGCTAATTCCCCGGTAAGCTTATTTTGAGATTCTATCGTCGATAGAATAAAGCCACGACGCTCTTCAAGTTCACGTAAATAAGATAAACGTTGTTCTAGAAGGCGTAGTTGGGTGTCATCTAATCCACCGGTCACTTCTTTTCTGTAACGGGCAATAAAGGGGACGGTTGCGCCTTCATCAAGTAACTTTGTTGCTGCAACCACTTGTTGCTGCTGTGCATTTAGCTCAGTTGCTAAACGTGCAGAGATATCGCTCATGCAAAAACCTTTTAATACAAAAAATAAGACCAGCTAAGAAGTTAACTGATGCGTCAATGTCTTGAATAATATCACAGGGGAAGGTAATAAAAAGCTCTTAAAGCAAGCTATTTTACTTGCTTTAAGATGCCATTACTGGGGTTGGAACTATACTAATAAAAAGCTGATTTAGTGAGGGTGCTCTATACTTTCGAGTACTTCACTAAATGTGTGCGCTATTGGACTAATATGAACAGGAATTTGCAGCTTACGTGCTATATCGCGTGCTGAAATTAAACCACTTATTTCATTATTAGCCGCAGTGACTAATAAAAACATAGCGCCATGATGCTCCATAGTTTGCAGTGCATCACCAATGCATGAGTAGCTTAAGCTTTTCATACTTACACCCATTAAATTACTTAGCGGTGTCATTAAATAGCGCAAGCTAATTTCACTACGAGGCAAGCCTAAACGCTGTGCTAAAATCATGATTTTTGAGCTTTGTAAATCAGCACTCGCCACTATACCTATTAGCTTTTGCTGCTCATCAGTTACCAAAATAAAATCAGAGCGTTGAGTCGTTAACTGTTTTGACGCTTGTTCAATTGTCATATCAAACGATGCACGCATCGGGCTTGTATCAGTAAAACTAGTCACCACTTGTGTAGCAGGTGAAGTTAAATCAATGACAGCTTCATTAGTAAATGTATTCGCAATAGTGCCATGAGAAATATCTTGGGTACGGAGTTCTTTAAAGTTAGACATAATATCCACCTAATTAGTTATAAAATTTAATAATGTTTAAAAGCAAGTTATTAAACTAAATAACGGGTGGCGCTCGCGGGTGTGCATGGCTGTAAGGTGTGACTAAAAGGCTGCTTTCATAATGAAAGTAAAACGCTAAAGGAAGTGGTTGAATTTCTCTAAGCGCAATAACACCGACATGAGAGTCTATATCGGTGTCGAGGTTTGCTTGGTCAGGAGAGTCGCAAACAATAAATTCTGCAGGTGTAAAACCAGCATCAATTTGCGTATTTTTGGGTGTTGCATGCAATGTCAAACTTACACTCATAAAGAGTGTAAACAATAGGGCATTTTGTAATATGCGCGCTGTAATGTTTGACATAGTGACGACCTTAATTAACTACTCTCAAATTAATACATCATAACTTGAGTTACTTTAGTTATAGCGTACTCAGATAATATAAACAATAAAAAGTTAATATGATCTGAATCAAGACTAAGCCGTTTTATTTTTGGTAGGAAATATTATTTACATACCATTGCTTAGCACCTTGAGGGGTCATGACCTCAAAATCATCGTCTACTTGTTTTTTTAATAGTGCTCGCGCCATCGGTGAGTCAATAGAAATGTAATCGTTGCGATCATAAATTTCATCGGGACCGACAATTCTAAAATTTTTACACTCACCGGCCTCGTTTTCTATTTCTACCCACGCTCCAAAAAAAACTTTGCCGTCTTGTACGGGTGAGTAGTCAACAATTTTTAAATCGGGGATGCGCTTACGTAGATAGCGCACTCGGCGGTCTATTTGGCGTAATAGACGCTTGTTATACTGATATTAGTACTACTGTGTTTCGCATACTAATTATCATTAAGTAAGTAATATAATTTGCTAAATCAATATAAATACTCTAAACCTAGTTATCTTAGTGTCACTAACTATATACTTAATAGTACAACTTATTGGATTAGTATTTTGGCTTATATTCTAAAACGGCGTGTCGATTATAAAGCAAATCAATCTGTCTTGGCTGTTAGCTTGCCAGTACTCATAACAGATAAAGGTATATTAGTTTCACATCTTAGATTTCTTTATACAAAACGTAATAAATCTCAGTCTTGGCTTGAACGAAATGTGTTTGCGGTTGAGCAACTGCTTAAGTTTATGAATGCTCATTCAAGTACATTCACATCAGCAACTGAGCTATTACGTTCGTTTGTTGACGTTCTTTGCTTTGGCTCAATAGATGATTCTCAGAATGATCCCTCGAATTTGTATTGGTCCCCGCGAAAGGTTGAAGATGTTAATGTGTTATTGAGTCATATTAATTGTTATTGTGACTATCTTGATGAAATCTATGGATATGATCTTCCTAACCTAAACCCATTAAGAAAAGCTACTAGAGCTGAAGAACGAATGCGCTGGTGTGCTTATTATAAACGTGAATCGAATTGCTTTTTAAATCATCTGAGTAACCCATCTAAAAATAGATTCGAAATGATACGAAGCATTCAAGGGCCAATGAATCATTTACTATCTATTGAGTCTGTAAATCGATTTCCAGAAGAGCACTTTCAGCGCTTCTTGAAGTATGGGTTTCTTAATCATCGAACACGAGAAGTTGATTTTGGCTGCGTCTTAATAGTTATGTTAATGCATTATGGTGGACTAAGATTATCTGAATGCTTTCACATATATATTCGAGATATTACTATTGATGTTAAAAATAGTACGGCAATTTTTTCTGTTTTTCACCCAAGCGATGGAGCTAGTCCAGAGCTAGGTTTCTCCAATCGACGCGAGTATCTAAATACTCGCTTTCGACAAAAACCACGCAATGAATATCAACGCTCTCATAGGCTTTATTCAGGATGGAAGCAGCCTCTATTAACGAATAAAAATCTTTCTTTCGATGTCATGATATTTCCAAATAACAAGGCTAAAGAACTGGCTTGGTTACTGGAACAATATCTAGCAGTAAGAATTACTGGAAATCATCCATACCTTTTCACTAACTCAAATGGAGACCCTGAATCTAAAAAGAACTTTATCCAAAAGTACAAACGTGGAGTCGAGCGAATTGGACTTGATGCTGGAAAGTGCTTCGGTACTAGCCCACATTCTCATCGGCATTCTTATGGATATAGTTTAAACCAAGCAGGCTTCAATCAGCTAGAGATACAAAAAGCTATGCACCATAAAAGTAATTTCAGTTGTTTGGTTTATTTGAAACCTAATGATACCGATATTCGTAATATAATGAGAAAGAATGATATATGAAAAAGTACTTTTATCCAGAATACGCACTAGCCAAAAAACATGCACAATTGCTTGGTGTAAAAACCTCCAAAGAATATAAACTAAGATATAAAGAAGATCCGCTGCTATTTAATACGCCCAATAAAATCTATAAAAATGAATGGGAAGGTTGGGAGAGCTTTCTTGGCACAAAAAAAGAATTTTACGCTACATTATCTGATGCTAAAAAAGCAATACAAGCACTAGGCGTTACTACAAGGCGAGAGTATAAGAGGCAATATAAATCAGACCCTTTACTAATTAGTGCACCAAATATTTACTATGAAGATGACTGGAAAGGTTGGAGAGATTTTTTTGATACTAATCAAAACTTTTATAGCTCTATTGATCTCGCGGAAAAAGCAGTGAGTGTATTGGGTATCACGACAAGTACTCAATATATGGCACAATATAAACAAGACCCACAGTTGCCATCGGTCCCAGGAATAACTTATTCAAGCGAATGGAAAGGGTGGAAATCTTTTTTAGGTAAGGAAAAAGAAGTATATACTTCGTATAGCTTAGCTCAAAAAGCTGTTATAGATCTTGGAATTAAGACCCAAAAAGCCTACATTTCGTGTCGTAGGAATGATCCCCTACTACCTTTCTCCCCTGACAAGGTGTTTTTTAAAGAGTGGGAGGGTTGGCAGCATTTTTTAAATACATTTGATGAATCCTACTTTGATTTAAGCTCTGCAAAAAAAGCAGTTATATCTTTAGGGATTCAATCTAGTAGTGAATATGTTAAACGCTATAAAGAAGACCCCAGGCTACCAGCGAAACCAACTAGAAAATATAAAGATGAATGGCCTGGCTGGTTTAGTTTTCTAGGAAAAGATATAAAATTTTATGAGAGCTATGAGCTTGCTCAAAAAGCTGCTCTAAAACTAGGTATAACTTCGGTAACTGAATACCGTGAGAACTATCACAACGATCCAATGCTTCCTAGTATGCCTAATAAAAAGTATGCCAAAAGTTGGCGTGGTTGGCCCCACTTTTTAAATAAGACTTACAAATTTTATACTTCTTACGCAGATGCTAAGAGCGCCACTCAAGCATTAGGAATTAAATCTAGCGTCGAATATAAGAAACGTTTTAAAGAAGATTTTCAACTACCATCACAACCAGATAATGTATATGAAGAAGACTGGATAAACTGGGGGGATTTTTTAGGTAAAAAGCTTATACAGTTTTATCTGACATATGAGGAAGCTAAAGTTGCTGTAAAAAAACTAGGGGCCACCACATTAGTTCAATACAAACAAAAACGTTTAGATGATCCAAAACTCCCATCTTGTCCAGACCAAGTTTACTTAAAAGACTGGCTTGGCTGGAAAATTTTTTTAAATACTCCAAAGAAAGAAAAATATTTAACTCTTATTGAAGCTATGCAAGCCACGCAGGCAATGAATATCACTTCCCTGAAAGAGTACAAAAGTAAATATCACTTAGATCCTAACTTACCAGCAAAGCCCGATGGAAAATATTGCAAAGAATGGATTAATTGGCATACTTTTCTAGGAAAATCGCCTAAATTTCATAGCTATGACGAGGCACAGCAGTCAGCTATTAAATTAGGTATCAAAACAGCTGCTGAATATCGAGAAAACTATAAAAAAGACTTGAAGTTACCATCAGTTCCACGACAAATCTATACCCATAGATGGGAGTCTTGGCAAGACTTTCTTAAAGTAGCGAGCAAGTTTTATCCCACTTATACAGAAGCTCATAATGCAGCGAAAGCACTAAAAGTATCCTCTTTGCTAGAATACAAGGCCAGATATAAAGAAGATCCACGTTTAGCTGTAAAACCTTTTGCTTTATACGCAGATGATTGGATAAATTGGATAGAGTTTCTTGGATTGAAAAAGAAAAGTTTTAAGTCTTATGAAGATGCTAAGAAAATTATCCAAACTTTAAATATTATTAGTTTTGCCGATTATAAAAACTGTCCTTTAGCTGATTTGTACTTACCTAAGAATCCTGACAGCTATTACTCTGCTAGTTGGACAAATTGGAAAGATTTTGTCTTACCTGAAATCGTTGATAACTTAGAAATACTCAAAAAAGCATGCAAAATACTTAATATTAGTAACTCGAAGCAGTATCGGGAGGTACAAAAAAAATATAAACAATTACCTTCCAAGCCAGATAAAAAGTTTGAAGATTGGGTTGATTGGTATGATTTATTAAATATCCCCCGGCCATATTCATATGAAGAACTACGTTTAATAGTATTAAAATATAAATGTAAGACTTTAAAAGATTATAAAGATATGCGCACCAAACTACATGATCCGCGAATTCCTTCGTCGCCAGAAGAGACTTATAAAACATGTGGCTGGACAAACGCATATAATTTTCTTGGAACAAATAGACCATATCAAATTAAATATTTTGATCCAAAATGGAAATTTTGGGCAGATTTCATAGTTGAATTTTTGAAATCTGCTAAAGCTGGTGATACAAAGGTCAAAGATTTATGTGAGTTTGTTCGTGAATATATTGAACCTAACAATTATGAAGTATCCCCTTTAGAATTCCTTATAAGAGAAAAAACTAATATACAACCAATGTTAGATTTATTTGAAGAGGAATCTGTTTTACGTAAGAAAAAGTGGTTATTTTCAGTTAATGTGTTTTTAAATTGGACTATTGTTAACTTTTTAACTGTTGAAGACCCTGAAACGGGAGAAATTTCTAGAATTAAAGGAGCAAGAAACCCCTTTGCCCGAATTAACTTTGATGATGAAATAGCACCAGTTTTACTCAATGAAACAAATAAATTAGCTTTGCCTTATCAGTTTGTAAAAAGTGCTAGAGAGTGGATATTTCCTCCTAATGAGATTCAAAATAAGACTAACTATTCAGATCTCAAACACCTCCACAGAACCTCAGCAGATTGGATTCAAATCAATGACCTATCCCTTATTGACACTACAGATCCTGATTGTATTATCAGGCAGGAAGGAGATAAAACATTCCTTTGGCTGCCAATATACTGGACTTATACATATGCATTAATGCAGTTACCTGCAAGAGGAAGACAAATTGTTTATTGTGACTCGGGTGAGGCAGATGCAGAAGTGCCGGATATAAAAAATGGATCAATTATCTGGAAACCAAATCGGAATAAGTTAACGGGTCTAACAAAACAACAAGGTATGATAAACAAAACCAAAGATAATGACTTTGGTGTCCATTATACTTCGAATAAAACTCACTTTAGTGGTGAAGGTTATACCATAGCATTTATGCCAATCGAATTAGCTTATTGGCTCATTAAGTTGAGAAAGTGGCAAGAAAAGTATAACCCCATTTCAAAACCAACAAAGTGGTTTGATTGTAGGCGAACTAATTTAAATGAGGTACAGAGAAAACAAAAAGGGATTAATTGTTTTTTGTTCAGAGGTTATCAAAATGAAGAGCCTGGTTTGTTTGGCTCTCGTTTAGCAAGCCGCCTTGCAGCAGCACTATTTTTTGCTTCGAAAGACCAACTCACTTCTGCAACTTATGCTGGAAAAAGTTTCAAAGAATGTCATCTTCAACTTGAGCAGCAAGAGGGCATTGCTCTTAGCTTATTTAAATCTGAATATACTCCTCACTCTATGCGTGTGAGTTTAATTAATGCATACGTTTATGAGTTTGGTATGCCACTCGAAGTCATCATGAAGCTAGTTGGCCACTCATCTGTTGTGATGTCGATTTACTACTTAAAAAGTGATAAAACGGGAGCTAATATTCGCGAAAAACTGAAACTTGGTGAGAAACAAGCCTTAAGCAATGGGTCGGATACTTTAAAAAGCTTTATTGAATCCCAACGAATTGAAGAATGTAAAAAGCAATTACTTGGAAACAACCCTGAATTTCTGCAGACTTTAAACAATAGTAGACCTGCTTCTAGCTATCTGTTTAAAGACTTTGGAATCTGCCCTGTTGGCGGTGCGTTCTGTAGAGAAGGCGGTGATGCAGTTGCGACAAAGGCAAATATATATCACCCTGTGAATGCAGGTTACCTAGGTGAACAAAATTGTATTCAATGCAGGTTTTTTGTCACAGGTCCAGCTTTTATGATGGGTCTTTCAGCACTTTTTAATGAGGTTAGTCTAGCCGTTAACACTCAATCATATCGCTTTACAAGCTTAGAAGAAGAGCTAAATAATGCAGCTAGTAGAGTAGATGTTATTTCACATGAGTTGTATAAACAAAAAAATCAGCAATTAGAAGATGAAAAGCAACAACTTCAAGCTCTCAGACGCAAATTAAATTCGGAAATTGAAACTAGAGCTAAAAAGTTAGATTTATATATGGCTGATATGAACTCGCTTCATAAGCACCTGACTAATTGTCAAAAGGTAATAAATAACGATAAGCAACAAGGGGATTCAAAGCTTCAGCTAATAGTACCTAATGAGTTTGAAATTAGCTTTGAACTCGATGATGTTAGCAGTTTTCAGCAACTTTCAGAAGTATGTGAGAATGCTGAACTTTATCATAGCTGTAGTGATGAACTAGCAGTTACACGGAGAAGCCAGGCTCTTGATAGGATGTTGCTGAACAATGGAATGAATCCTCAATTTATCTTTCTAACAGAGAAGCAGCAGCTTGCGGTTGGCAACCAAATGACACAGCTTATGCTGTCAAGACTTCAAAGCTGGGAGAAGCTTGATAAGCTAATAAACGGTACTTTAGCTTTAAACGACTTTTTAGAAAAAGAAAGGTTGACCTTGATGGATATTAAATCATTATTCGCAAGTTCAACACCACTAAAACAGGTAGATTAACATGACTGAATTATCGCCTAAAACAGTACATGAACAACTTAAAAAGCAAACATCTTCACGTGTCCAAAGCTCATTAGATGCAATTTTTCAAGTCTGTACAGAACAAAAAGAACGCGGCTTAAATGAATTTGGTTACTCTATTATTGCACGTCTTGGCAAAGGTCGTGGTGTTCCAGCAGCTCAAAGTATACGTAACAAGACAGGAGAACCATACCGAACCTTGATAGCGAGTTTTGCAAACTCAAGCTTACAACCTGATAAGTCAACTATTAGTTTAAATAAAGGAAAAAGCTTCACTTGGATAGAAAAATTAAAAGACCCTGTAGTTAGGCTGCAAGCTAACATTCTCTACTCTCAAAAATTAGCAGCTGAAAAATTAGTAAAGGAGATCGTACCGATTGATCAAGTCATAGAATTTTATGACGGTGGGTCGTCTTCGTCACCAAACTTAAAATTGACTGACTTAGAAAGAGAAGCTCTTGAATACCTCATATCTAAAGAGTTTATGCGCCGAGCAGGTTTGGAAGTGGGGCCAAACGGTAGTATATTATCAAGTAATGATAAAGATAATTTTCTCCCGGTTGCAACTTTAGATGCTGTTAAAAAAGCATTGCAGTATTTGTAATAGTGGGATGGGGCAAACTAATTGTATACCGATCTAATAACGCGTGAAGGATTAGACAAGCTAAATAAAGAGCTTAATTATCTTTGGCGCGACTACAGACCTGAAATAACAAAAAAAGTAGCTTGGGCTGCTAGCCTTGGCGATCGTTCAGATAATGCCGATTATAAAGAAAATAAAAGATTACTTAGACAGATAGATTCTCGAATTAGGTTCCTTAGAAAGCGCATCGAAGCCGTCAAAGTTATTGACTACTCTCCTCAGCAAGCCGGCAAGGTTTTCTTTGGGGCATGGGTAGAGATTGAAAATGATGATGGTGAAACAAAAGCTTTTCGCATAGTTGGCCCTGATGAGATCTATGGTCGTAACGATTACATTTCTATTGACTCTCCTATGGCCAGAGCGATGCTAAAAAAGGAAGTTGATGATGAGTTTCAAGTGAAAACGCCAGTTGGGGTAAAAGAGTGGTTTATTAATAAAATTGAGTATAAGTAAAGAGCTAGTGCAGCTTATGCTATAAAGAGAGTGCTTATATTCCTGCATTACCGCTGAACTTTAGTCATCAAAATCTCCTCTGGAATATAGCTGTTAGTCTGCTTTGAGCGAGTTACGGACATTGAACATATGCTGGTGAACGTGGATATTCTAATATTTTACAGTTAAAAAAAAATGTCTCAACAAAACTAATGGACTTGTAGCCATTAAAGTATGATGAAATCTACCCGAGAAAAGAGTCCTAATATTCAGAGTAATATTGCGTGTAGTGCTGTAAATCATTTTTTCAGTTTTTCTTAAGTAAATCTTAAGGTTTGCCTGATATTTTATTAAGACACTTTTTATTTAGCCGATAGGTTTCTTTAATTGCTTGACTTATCGGTGATTAATTTGCAAATTTATTATCGCTAATAACTAAAAAACAGGGATTTATATATGTTATCAGTTGTACTTCCTGCCAAAGACGAAGCCGAAAATATTGGCCATCTTATTGAAGAAATTCATACCAGCCTTGCTGATTTATACCCGTTTGAGATTATCGTTGTCGATGATGGCTGTAGTGATAGTACCTTTGAAACCGCCCTCGAAACTGGAAGAACATTAGGCTGTGATGTAAAAGCTATCAAACATGCCTACAGTGTCGGACAAAGCACAGCGATTGTGTCGGGTGTGTTACAGGCGAAATACACCTTGATGGCGACCCTTGATGCCGACGGACAAAACGATCCGGCTGATTTGCCTAAATTAGTTGAGCGCGCTCAACAAATAGAAGCCGCTAATTTTTGCGTAATTGGCTACCGTAAAAACCGAAAAGACACGCCTTGGAAACGTTTTCAGTCGCGTTTTGCTAATAAATTCCGCGATGCTATTTTACATGATGGTGTGCCAGATACCGGCTGTGGTTTGAAAGTAGTGCCCACAGCCACATACCTAAGGCTACCACACTTTAACCATATGCACCGTTATATTCCTGCTTTGGTCAAACGTATGGGAGGCGAAGTGCAAGTGCAAGAAGTGAACCACCGCGATCGTGAACATGGTCTATCAAAATACACGGCTTGGAATCGAGCTTGGGTCGGTATTGTTGATGTATTAGGCATGATGTGGCTTATTCGTCGTGGCAAAGTGCCAATGGTTAATGAAATTCAAACGAGTAACACTAGTGACGATTAACAGGCTCGCTAAA
The DNA here is from genome assembly GCF_030407565.1 of Pseudoalteromonas sp. APC 3694. Classification (NCBI taxonomy): domain Bacteria; kingdom Pseudomonadati; phylum Pseudomonadota; class Gammaproteobacteria; order Alteromonadales; family Pseudoalteromonadaceae; genus Pseudoalteromonas; species Pseudoalteromonas sp. APC 3694. The sequence continues at coordinate 3,663 of NZ_JASDDE010000031.1, read as the reverse complement.
TTTATTGTTAGTTTGTCGTTATTTATTGCGATAGCGTTTGCAGTTCAACAAGGTTTTTTTGAACATATCGCTGACAGTAACTGGGTCGCTAAGTTTGTTAAAGAACAAGGCAAACAAGCCGTTGTTGTATTGATGGCGATGGGGGCTGCCTATGCCGCTCTTGGTGCGCCACGCCAATTGTTAGCGTTTGCGTTTGGTTTTGCTTTTGGGGCTGTTGAAGGGGCACTTTTAGCGTTAGTAGCAACAGAGCTCGGTTGTATTTTGTCATTTTACGCCGCCAAATGGTTGTTTCGCTCAAGCTTGCAACGCAAATTTAATAAAAGTTTAATGAAATTTGAACGCTTGGTTAAAGACAATACCACCTTAAAGGTATTGATGATTCGGTTGTTACCTATCGGCAGTAACTTGTTTACTAATGTCGCAGCTGGAGCAACTACAGTACCGGCTCAGGGGTTTTTTCTTGGTAGCTTTATTGGCTACATTCCACAAACCTTAATTTTTGCCTACGCTGGCGCTGGAATTGGTTTATCAGAGCACGAAAAAATACTCATCAGTATTGCGCTGTTTATTGTTTCATCGGTAATTGGCTCACTGCTTTATCGCAGTCAATTTCGTCGTAAAGTAAAAGAACTATAAAGAAGTTAGGTTATGAAAAATATAATAAAAACCTTCGAACAAGATGATTATTACGCCGTCTTAAAAATCTTACTGGCCTTTGCCGCTGTTATTATTTTATTAGGTATTGGTATTCGTTCACCGTGGCCTGCTGATGAACCTCGATTTGTTGAAGTAGCCAGAGAAATGGTTGCCACTGGCAATTGGCTATTTCCAATGCGTGGCGGTGAATTTTATCCTGATAAACCACCAGTTTTTATGTGGTCAATCGCTCTTTTTTATTCACTTATTGGCAACCTAAAACTGGCATTTTTACTGCCAAACGCCATCTGTGGCTTGATCACTTTATTTTTGGTGTATGATCTTGGGGCAAAACTCCATAGTGTTCGCGTGGGTCGCAATGCCGCTTTACTTTTATTAATTACACCACAATTTTTGATCCAAGCTAAAGCTGCCCAAATTGATGCGATGGTGATGTGTTGGATAACGATTGGTTGTTATGGCTTTATCCGTCATTTCATTTTAGGGCCCAATTGGCGCTGGTATTTTATTTCGTGGGCATTTATGGCGCTCGGCATTATTACTAAAGGGGTAGGTTTTTTACCTGTACTCATGTTTATTCCCATCATTGCTTATCGCTTGGCGAATAAAGACTATTTTAAAGGCAGGCTCACCTTCGCTTGTTGGTTAGGTTTTGTGCCCTTTTTCTTGGTGTTGGCGGCTTGGTTTGTACCGATGATGATTACGGTGGCAGAGCAAGCGACCCCTGAATTAATTCAGTACAAAAACAATATTCTGTTCAAGCAAACGGGCGAACGGTACGCCAATGCCTGGCATCACCTTGAGCCTTGGTATTATTTTATTGTTAGTGTAATTCCCGTGATGTGGTTTCCATTACCAATTTTATTGTTGAGCTCGCTAAAGCATGTTTATCACAAATTAAAAACAGATCCAGTATTGATGATATTGTTTGCTTGGGTTGTGCTTGTGGTGTGTTTTTTCAGTATTAGTCCGGGCAAGCGCGGGGTTTATGTGTTACCTGCATTGCCGATGTTGTCGCTGTTTACCACCATTGCTTACCATGAAGTTAAACTACCGTTATGGTTTAACCGCATCAGCAAAAGCATTTTATGGTTAATTGCTATTGTGCTTGTTGTCGCTTGCATTGGTTTATTAACGGGTCATAAAAAATTAGTGAAACCATTAACCGCATACCCTGAAATGATCCCGTGGGCGGCAGGTTTAGCGTTTATTTTAGCAGCGATATGGTTAGTTAGTTTATGGCGATTACGGTCGAAAAACGCCTTTTTTAATTTAGGAATGGTAATTGTCGCTTCTTGGTTAATAGTGAGTACCTTAGGATATTGGCTAGCCGAGCCCCTGCGCACACCCAAACATGTTATTGAAGAAGTGGAAAACACCTTAGGTCAGCATGGTGAGCGCGGTGAACTTGGGTTAGTGAAATTTAAAGAGCAATTTTTATTGTTTTCACAATTACCAATAACGCATTTTAGTTACCTAGCAACGGATGAAGAAGAAGAGCGTAACGCATGGCTATGGATGGGCGAGAAGGCGGGTCGATTTATTTTAGTGCCAGATGATGCCAACTTAACGTGTTTCGATGTGTCTAACGGGCAAGATATGGGCTACGCTCACAGGCAGCACTGGTTATTATTAAGTGCTAAGCAAATGGCAGAAAACTGCCAAGCGCCAAAAGTTATTAAGCGTTTTAGTGTTCCTAGAGAAGCGTATTAATGAAAATAGCTGTAGTAGGAGCAGGTTTTGTTGGTTTGTCTAATGCCATTTTACTTGCTCAGCATAATAAGGTGGTTATCTACGATATCGTTCCAGCGAAAGTAGATTTAATTAATAGTCGTAAATCTCCCTTTGTCGATAAAGAAATAGAAGCTTTTTTATTTAAAGATGATCTCGATTTTGTTCAGTCACTTGAAAGCGCGTTAGGAATTAAAGCCAAGAAAAATTTTATGCCGATGCAAGCGGGCGATGTTTACCAAACCTTTGCAGATATTGATGACTTATTTAATGTTACTGGCTATAAGCCTAAAATGAGTGTTGAACAGGGCGTTAATAACTTTGTTGACTGGTATCGTGAATTTTATGGTTAAGTGATTTATCTATCCATTTTTGCATAATAGTGACATCTAGAGATGTCCGCCTATATTTCTAATATCAGTAATTATCTGCTGTAATCAAACAGGACACTTTGATAATGGAATATTATCCAATACTATTCATCAAGGTCCGTTCATGGCACAGAGCCGTCATTCGGCTCTGAAACGTTTTTGTCCAAAAACGAGTTTACCCGACCGACCGCTTATCGCTCAAAGCCGACCTATAGGGTATTTGCGTTAACTCATAAAGGGGCAAAAGCTTGTTAGAACAAAAGGCAGACTGCGACAAATAGCATCGAAAAGTTTCGAACTTTATTGTCATGGTTTTAGTATTTATTGTCGAGTTTCATAATTATTGTCCTCCGACACTTATATCTATTTTGAACTTCAATTATAGATTGGCAATCACAGCAGTTTTCTGCCGTTGGCACTGTTACTAATCTTTTAAACTGAATTTCAATACCGCATGTTTCACAATACCCGTATTCGCCAGGTTCTTTTTGAAGCCTAAATTTAACTCGTTGCAATGCCTTCAGCTGCAGACCTTTTCTATAACGTGAAATGTATTGTTGCTTACGCTCTTCTTCTAGTGCCGCTCGATCTAAAATATCTGCAAGTACATTGCTTTCAACATTCTTATTTATTGGTTCATTCAGAGCATTCTTAAGCATAGAAATTTCATCATTAACTTGGTTTATTATATGCCCTAATTGGTCTGTTTTTAAAAATTCATGCATTCCTTATATCCTATACTAAACATCAAAAAGGTATTTAAACTGTAAGCGTCTAGCGAACCACACCTAGCATCGATGTTCTGATTATCTAAAAATACCTGCTCAATGATAAATTCGGAGCAGGTGATGCATATTCTCTCCAGCTTTGATCACCCAATTGCATTAACTTTGATCGCTTATTC